>JANNWF010000588.1:0-2808 GCA_031408455.1 Pseudoxanthomonas sp.
CAAGGCGGCAGCCAGGACTATCTCTACGCCGGGCCGCTGTTCACGCACCAGTTGTCGCACGTCTGGATCGACTTTCGCGGCATCCGGGACGCCTTCATGCGCGACAAGGGCATCGACTATTTCGAGAACAGCCGCCGCGCAACCTATGCGCAACAACAGTACGCGATCGACAACCCACTAGGCTTCAAGGGCTACGCCAAGAATTGCTGGGGAATCACCTCGAGTGAAGGGCCCGGTCCCGAAAAGCTCAACGTCGACGGCATCGATCGCGAGTTCTTCGACTACGTAGGCCGCGGCGTTCCGAATGGACCCGACGACGGTACGCTTGCCCCATGGGGTGTCGCGGCATCCCTGCCATTTGCACCTGAGATCGTGTTGCCAACGCTGAGCTATTGCGTACACAAAGCCAAGTTGACCGACCTCAATGACTACGGCTTCAAGGCGTCTTTCAATCCCTCGCATCCGGGAAAGCCCGGCAACCCACATGGGTGGTGGGTCTCACCGTGGCATTTCGGGCTCAACGAAGGCCCCATCGTGCTGATGATCGAGAACTACCGCAGCGGCTTGCTCTGGCAGCTGATGCGAAACTGCCCCTGCATTGTCACCGGCCTGCGGCGAGCTGGTTTCACTGGTGGTTGGCTGTGAAATCACCGGCGCAATCTGCGCCTCTGGTAAACGTGCCGCGACTCATCACCGCGTACTACACCGAGCGGCCGGCGCCGTCCATTGCGCAGCAGCGTGTCCACTTCGGGACTTCCGGTCATCGCGGCTCTGCGTTCACCCGCACCTTCAACGAAGATCACATCCTTGCCATCGCTCAGGCGCTCTGCGACTTCCGTCGCGAGCAAAAGATCGACGGCCCGCTTTTTCTGGGGATCGACACCCACGCGCTGTCAGTTCCCGCGTTCGCAACTGCGCTTGAGGTGCTTGCTGCCAACGAAGTGGTGACGCTGATTGCCGCCGACGATGAGTACACGCCCACACCCGCGATTTCCCATGCCATTCTGGCGTACAACCGCGGCCGCATTGGCAGCTTCGCCGACGGTGTTGTCATCACGCCTTCGCACAATCCGCCCGCCGACGGAGGATTCAAGTACAACCCGCCGCACGGCGGGCCGGCCGGCTCGTTCGTGACGCAGTGGATCGAGGCGAGAGCAAACCACTATCTCGAAAGCGGATTGAGAGGCATAAAGCGGATTCCGCTCGAGAAAGCGCTGCGTGCGTCCACGACACACCGATACGATTTTCTGGACGCCTATACCAGCGACCTGCCGAACGTCATCGATCTGGACGTAATACGCGGCACCAACACCGCCATGGGTGTCGATCCGCTTGGCGGCGCAGGCGTGCGCTACTGGACGCGCATCGCAGAACGCTTTCGCCTTGATCTCACGGTGGTGAATGCGACGGTTGACCCGACGTTCGCCTTCATGAGCGCGGATTGGGACGGACAAATCCGGATGGACCCCTCGTCGCCCGACGCGATGCGCAGCCTGATCGCTCTCAAGGATCGCTTTCGCATCGCGTTTGCGTGCGATACCGATCACGACCGCCACGGAATCGTGACGCCGGGTGCCGGGCTGCTCCCCGCGAACGACTATCTCTGCGTCGCGATCTACTTCCTTTTTACTCATCGGCCGCAATGGAATCCGACTGCGGCCGTGGGCAAGACCTTAGTGAGCAGTCACATGATCGATCGTGTTGCTACCAAACTCGGGCGATCGCTGTACGAAGTGCCCGTTGGATTCAAGTGGTTCGTGGAAGGGCTGGGCGATGCGTCGCTCGGCTTCGCTGGAGAAGAGAGCGCCGGCGCGTCCTTCCTGCGGCGCGATGGCAGCGTGTGGACAACAGACAAGGACGGCATCGTCGCGGCATTGCTAGCCGCCGAGATCACAGCGCGCCTGGGCCGAGATCCAGGCGAAGTCTATGGCGAACTGACAGCCGAGCTGGGAACTCCGTACTACGCGCGCAAGGACGCGCCAGCCACTCCCGCGCAGAAGCAGGTATTGAAACAACTTTCGGCCGATCAGATACGCCTGACGGAGCTTGTCGGCGAACCCGTGCAACGCGTGATCACGCAGACACCCGGCAACCGCGAGCCGATCGACGGAATAAAAGTCGAGACCGAAAGCGCCTGGTTTGCCGCTCGTCCTTCAGGCACCGAGGACATCTACAAGATCTACGCCGAGAGTTTCAAGGGCGCAGATCATCTACGCCTCGTGCTCGCTGAAGCGCAGGCAGTGGTCGACGATGCCTTGGGCCAGCGCTAACAGCCTGTCGGGCGGTGGCAGGCGGGGCCGCTGGCCCGGGCATTTAATGAGAGAGCCGCGAGGGCGCAGTAACCCAAGGGCATTGCGGCAACACCCCAGACGCAGACTCGGGCGCGTCCAACCGCGGTTTCTAGGTTCAATTCTTGCAGGGAGCACGTATGAATGTCGGGATGATTGGTTTGGGTCGAATGGGTGCCAACATGGCGCAACGCTTGCGCCGCAGCGGCCACCGCGTGGTGGGTTTTGTCCATGGGGAGGTGTCCCGCGCGCGCAGTGCGCAGAACGGCATCGAGGTCGTGGCGTCACTGCAAGCCTTGGTGGATGCGTTGCCGGCGCCGCGCACGGTCTGGATGATGGTGCCAGCCGGAGAACCGGTGGAGACGACGATCCAGGCACTGCAGGAGTTGCTCGCGCCCGACGACATCCTGATCGACGGCGGCAACTCCAACTACAAGGACACCATGGTTCGTGCCAACGGTCTCGCCGCGCAGCGGATCCACTACGTTGACGTGGGCACGAGCGGCGGCGTGTGGGGGCT
>JANNWF010000589.1:0-3055 GCA_031408455.1 Pseudoxanthomonas sp.
ATTCGGCAATCACGGTGGCCACCCGGCCAAACTGCTGAAAGTGCGCCTCGTTCAAGGCGCAACCGCGAAAGTGATAGCGCGTGGTTGGCGTGTCGACGGCAACCACCGCGGTCTGCGCCTGCGCTGACGCCACCAGCAGCAGGCTAAGCAGTGCGCCCCGCAACACGGCGCGCATCAGCCGATCCTCACGAGGTCAGCGGTGACCTTTGGCGCGCCCAGTGCAGCGGCTTGGTTCATGCAGTGTGCGGTGAGGTTTTGCACCGCCAGCGGATACAGCAGCGAGCCGCGCGCCCGCGCTGCACTCAAGGCGCTGCGGATGGCGTCCAGCGCGGCCGGCTCGATGATGTCTTTCAGTACACCGCCGGCACGCTGCATGCGAAAGCTCAGAAACGCTTCCAGCTGCGTGTCGAGCGGCGGCAGCTGCACGATCTCAATGCGCTGGACGACTTCGCGCACCTCCGGGTTCTGCTCGCTGAGCTTGGTCGCCAGCTCTTGCTGGCCGAGAAGGATGATCGCCAGCAGTGGGCGCAGGCCATCTTTCAACTCAACAAAGCGCTTGAGGTGTTTGAGGGTGGCCACCGGAATCGAGTGCGCTTCCTCGATCACCAGCACATGCCGGTTGCCGGTGCGCGAAGACTCGCGCAGGGTTTCGTTCAGCTGCCGAAAGCGCGCCTCCGGGGATGACTTCAAACCCGTCAGTGGCTTGAGCGTCGCCATCATTGCTTCGGCAATGTGCAAGGCCCGCAGCGCCTTGCCCTTGCTGTCGGTGTCCTCCATGCCGATCACATACGGGTTGATCAGAATGCAGCCCTGCAGCTCGCGCTCCACGCGCTCGGTGAACTCTTCGCGCAGGGTGCTTTTGCCCGCGCCGCTCTCGCCGATCACGGCCAGAAAGCCACCGTGCTTGGCGACACTCAGCATCGACTCGCGCACGTAGCGAATGTCGGGTGAGAGAAACACTTCATCCACCACCTGCGGGGCAGCAAACGGATCACGAATCAATCCAAAGTGTTTGCGGGTGGCTTCTTTCAAGTAAGTAAATCGAAGTACCATGACGATGTTCTCCTCAGTGGTGGGTGGAACAACCAGCCCCTTGGCGTTGCTGCGCCTTGGGGCTTTTTCGTTGCGGTGCCAGTCGCTGCTGGCCACGCGGTTCACGCGCAAAAAGTCATCGATCAACGTGCGCAGCGCTTTGCGGTCGCGGCGCTTGGGCCAACGCCCGTGGTTCACCAGCGGCACCGCCGTGGTGCGCGGCAGCCCGCAGTGCGCGGCCAGAGCCTTCACCGTCAGTCCGTGCTCGGCCAAATGGCTGCGTAGACGCAGCGCGGTCATGCCGCACCTCCGGCAATACGCAGGCCGCCGCGCAGCAGCTGCACCGCGCAGTCATCCAGCTGTTCCTCGGTGGCACCGTGTGGCCAGCGCATCACCATCTGAGCCCAGTGCTCAGGCAACCAGCTGCCGCCGCGCTGCTCCATGCGCAGCTTCAAAGCGCGTGCGAGTTCGGCGTGGTTGAGTGGGGTTGGTGTGTAGCGCGGGCGCTCAATCGCAGCGTGCGGCGTCGGTAGCACCACCGCAGGCACGTCGACCTGCAACGGCGCGCCGCGGCGCGGCACATACGCAGGCTGCGGTGCCTCGGGTTCGTTGGGGTCATCCGCCAGCCGCCCACCAAACGGCAGCGCCTTGGCCTTGCGGCGGGCAGCGGCTTCGTCGTCGGTGGCAGCATCCATCGCGATGCGTTCCACCGCGCGGCGCTGCGTGTCGGCCGGGGTTTCCGGCATGTGGCGAAACTCGCCGATGGGCACCGCGCCCTGAAACCCGTACGCGTCTTTTTCCAGCACCGGCACCACGCAATGCGCGGGTCGGCCGTCGTCGCCGGTGATCAACACGTGCGCGGTGTTGGCGTCATCCCACGCGTTGTGGGCGATCTGCAGCTTGGCCCCCACCATCACGCCGGGTACGCCGGCAACGTCCCACTGCCGGCCGCGCCAGCTCACCCGCAGCAGCACGCTCACCGTGCGTTCCAATGGGGCGGTGTTGGCCAGGCGGCGACACAGCACCTCCGGCGGGCACAGGCGCAGCTGCTCGGGGCGGATGGTCATCCACGCCGCATAGCGGGTCATGCCGTGGCGGCTGTGCTCGGCTTGGCCGTTGAACTGGCGCATCCAGCGCCACGCCGCTTGGTTGAGCGCGGCTAGCGATTCGACGCAGTAGAACTTCAGACGGTGCTCAAACCTGCGCTCAACAATGTCGTTGGCTTTCTCGACGCCGCCCTTCGCCCACGGGCAGCCCGGCTGGTTGATCCACACCTGCACATCCAATGCGGCGCACAGGTTCATGAACATGGCGCTGGTGTTGGCCGAGCCGGGGTCCACCATCACCATGAAGGGCACGCCGCAAAACGGATCAGCCAGCCCGCGTGGCTGCATGGCCGCAATGAAGGCGTCGCACAGGTTTTGCCCGCTCTCAGCGCCCAGCACGTAATGCACGTAGATCGTGCCGGAGGTGTGGTCGCTCACCACATAGCGCCAGACGCGCTCATGCGCGATGCGGGCGAGGTTTTGCGGCTTGTTCTTGTAGAACTCGTCGTGTGGCATCGCGCGCAAGCCCGCTTCGCCGCGCAGGTAATACAGCACGCAAATAGACGGATCGATCTGCCACACCTGATTGGGATGGGCGCTGGCCAGCGACACCTTGGGAGTGGGCGCGGCCAGCTGCGCCGGGTGGCAATTGAAGCGCCGCAGCGCGCGGTTGATGGCAGACAGCGACAGCGGTGTGAATTCGCCGGTGTCGGTGTTGACGCGGCCGGCTTGAATTTCGCCTTTCTTGCGCAGCTCGTCGACGGCGTCTTGCAGCGACGCCAGCACCTTGCCGTTGGCGCGTTTGGTTTGCAGCAGGTAGGCGGCGATGGTCTGCGCCTCGACTTCCGTCAGTGTCGACACGCCGGCATCGGCCCGGCGCTTGCGGCCGACAGGGTTGAGCGCGCCGTTGCGGGCAACCACACCGGGGCGGGCGTGGTTCTTGCGTGCCCACTCATACACCGCTGCCGTGGACAACC
>JANNWF010000590.1:0-12573 GCA_031408455.1 Pseudoxanthomonas sp.
GTTCAGCCAGCGATCAACGTGGACTGTCGCGCCCCGTGGGTATTGCCGACATCGGCGCGGTGGAAATGCAGGGGCCGCTGGTAGTCAGCAATGCCAACGATGCCGGCGCAGGAAGCTTGCGTCAGGCCTTGACGGATGCCAATGCCAACGGCCCGGGCTTGGACGACATCGTTTTCGCGCCAGCACTAGATACCGGCAGTACCATCAACTTGGCCTCTGCGCTGCCCGCCATCAGCAGTGCACTGACCGTGAGTGGATTTCGCGCTGATCGGCTGGAAGTGCGGCGCAATGCGGCAACCGATTTCCGCATTTTCACGGTCAATGGGGGCCTGCCCATCGCCGCATTCAGCGGCATGACGCTGAGCAACGGTCAAGCCGGGTTCGGTGGTGGAATATTTTGTAGTTCGCCCCTGTCGCTGACTGCCATGCACATCCGCAGCAACGTGGATTTTCAGGGAACCGCCGGCGGCGGCCTAACCCTTTCTGGAGCGGACGGCAGAGTCAGCAGCAGCACCTTTAGCAATGGCGTCGCCCCGTTCGGCGGGGGCGGCATTGTGTTTGATGGAAGGGGCGGGCACTTGCTCGTCATCAATGATTCAACCATCAGCAACAACAACGGCGGGGGCGTGGACCTTGTCAGCAATGCCGGCGACAACCGCATGGACATCATCAATAGCACCATCGCCAACAACAGCAATGGCAGCGGCTTATCCGCTATCACTCAATTCAATGGCACCAGCGCCCGCATCGTGCTGCGTAACAGCATGGTCGCCAACAACTCGCCGCAAAATTTCCGGACTCAGTCCGGCCTCGGCCCCGCGACCATCGAATCACGCGGCTTCAACTTGACCAACACCGCCAGCGCCGTGTTCCTCAACCAGCCCAGCGACCAGAACAGCGCCAACGCTGGCCTTGCCGCACTGACCAACAACGGCGGCCCCACGCCCACGCATGCCTTGTTGGCCGGCAGCGGCGCGCTGGACCAAGGCAGCAGCCAAGGCAGCGGCGCGATTCGCGACCAACGCGGCAGCACGTTTTCGCGCTTGGTGGATTTGCCTGGCATCACCAATGCGGCCGCGGGTGATGGCACCGACATCGGCGCGTTTGAGGCACAAACCGCGCCGGCTGCCCAGCCACCGCTGATATTTCGTAACGGTTTTGAGGTGACTGTTCAGTAGCATGTGGTGACCCTGGGCTCGACCCGGGAGAACCGCATCGATCAGTTTCTACGACCCGCTCGACAACGGCTGTTGAGCAGCGCAACAACCAGGAGGCAACGATGGCAAAGGTCACTGGAATTGGCGGCGTGTTCATCAAGAGCAAGAGCAATGGCGCTGAACTCGCGGCGTGGTATCGCAAGCACCTAGGCATGGCGCTGGAAGACTTCGGTGGTGCCATTCTGAAATGGCCAGACGACCAAGCCGAAGACCGTGGCCTCACGGTGTGGCATGTGGCGGATCATGACAGCCAGTGGTTCAGCCCCAGCGACTCGTCCTTCATGATCAACTATCGGGTCGACCACCTCGATGAGCTACTGGCGCAACTGCGCGCAGACGGCGTGGCCATCATTGGCCCAGAAGCGCACGAGAATGGTCACTTCGCCTGGATCATGGATCCGGACGGAAACAAGGTTGAGCTGTGGCAGCCGATGCTGTGGGACGCAAAGAACAAGGGGGCTTGAGCTTCGCCGAAACTAGAAACTAGCCGACGAGGGCTACTGATCGGTGATCGAAAGGCACCCCAACGGCGACCCTTCTCCCGCCGGGAGAAGGGTTACGCGGTGTAATGGATCGCTATGGGTCAGCAGGCGTCACTCTCGACAACCACTACCTCAACTTCTGCAAATTCCGCTGCGCCCTAACCACTTCTTCATGTCCATCCCCAAACAGCGCGACGTAGCGATTCAACGCGTCCGTCTGCGTAGCAATCGCTTCATCCCGTTGCCCTAGCGCCTTCTGCGCAATTGCTTTGGATTCCAAGGCTTGCGCGTATTCGTTGTCTTTTTCAGCACCTTTGGCGCGCATGCTGGCCATGGCGGCTTCTACCTCGGTTAGGGCGGTTTTGCCGTCGCCTGCATCGGCGAGGACGCCGGCGCGGTTGGCGCGGATGACATCGCACATCAAGTGGTCGATCTTGCGTTGTGCGCAAACATTGAGTGCTTGATCGAAGTAACGAATCGCGCCGGCATTACCTTCTTCGTCGCGCGCAAGCAAAGCGCGGTAGCGCAGCGGAATCAGCACTTGCCCGCTGTCGAGCGCGATTTGCATGGCGATGGCGGCGTCAAGTTGTTCAGCGGCGTGGGCGGGATCGGACTCCATCGACTGTTCACCGATATCGGCAAGCACACTGGCCGTCCAAGGATGCGGACCGGGGAAGGTATCGGTGACCAACTTCAAGCGCCGCTGGTTGGTCGCGGCAACCTCCGCGTGCTCACCTCGACGGTACTGGATCTGCGCGAGCAAGCTCAGCACGGGCTCTAACCGCAGATTGTCTTTGCCGAGGAGTCGCGTCAGCTCGGCAATGGCTTCCAACACGTATGGCTCAGCCTCTTCAAATTGGCCACGTTCGATCAGGGAGGTGCCAATGTTGTGTAGCGCCGCCGCCATCCCATCGGTGCTCGGCGATTTGAACTGGCGCCACAGTTTCAATGAGCGCTGGAACACGGCCAGCGCTTCATCAGGCTGGCCGACCTGCTGCAGGTTTGCGCCTAAACTATTCAAGGCATTTGCCAGCGCGGCGGGTTCGCCATCGCTGTGCTGTTCCAGAATGGCGACTGCGCGCTGCAAGTCTTGCCCCGCCTTTGCATAGTCGTTGCCGCTGTAACTCTCCATGGCGGCCCGATTGACGAGCGATTCGGCGATGGCGGGATGATCCGCCGGGTAGGTGTTCTCGGCCAACTTCAGTGCCCGCTCGATCAATACGCGCGCCTCATCAAAGCGACCTTGGCCGGCGCGAATCTCGCCAAAGTCATCCAGCACATCGACTTGCAGACGCGGGTCACTGGCGAGTTCGGTGTCGACGCGCACCACGGCTTGTTCAAACGCTTCCGCCACGGTGGTGGGCGCGCCCTCTTTCATTTGCAACGGGTCAGCGGCCACAAAGGTCTGCATCATGAAATCCTTGACTCGCTTGGCGCGCTCGGTGGCGTCAGTAGCGGTCGCTGTTTGGTGTTCAGCACGGGCCGCCTCAGAACGCGCCAGCGCGGTTTGCTCGCGCGCAAGCTGGGCTTGCTCGCGAGCCACAGTGGCCTGCCACAAGGCCACTCCAAATCCAGCAATCAACGCCAACAACACCGCGCTGGCACTGCCGACAGCCAAGCGATTGCGAGCCACAAACTTGCGCATGCGATAGCCGGCGGTATCGGCTTGAGCGGCGATGGGGCGATCGTCCAACCAACGTTTCAAATCATCGGCCAGTGCGGCTGCGTTGGCATAGCGCCTCGCGGGTTCACGCTTGAGGGCAGTGAGCACAATCACATCAAGATCACCGGCGATTTCGCGAGCGGCACGTTGTTGACTCACCCCTGTCGTGGCTGCGGCAGGCTGCGTGGCGCTGTGTCTTAACGCGGCACTCGGCGCTTGCGTGTGCTCTTCGCGCACCTGCTCGGCCAACGCGACAACGTTGCCAGACCGGTTATGCGGCAATTGGTTGGTCAACAGTTCAAAGGCCAACACGCCGAGTGAGTAGACATCGGTGGCGGTGCTGATCGGCTCATCCAATACCTGCTCAGGCGCGGCATAAGCGGGCGACAGCATGCGCATACCGCTGGCGGTGAGCGCGGTGTCGGCCACGGATTCGCCAATCAATTTGGCAATGCCAAAGTCGAGCACGCGCGGCTGGCCGCTGGTGTCGATCAAGATGTTGGAGGGCTTGAGATCGCGATGCACCACGAGCCGCGATTGCGCGTAGGCCACGGCCTCGCACACGGCGACCAGCAGTTGCATGCGCGCGCGGACCGACAAGACTTGCTCACGCACGAACGTGGTGATGGCTACGCCGTCAACGTATTCCATCGCACAGTACAAACGACCGTCGGTGCTGACACCGCCATCGATAAAGCCGGCGATGTGCGGATGATTCAGCTCGGCCAGAATGCGTCGCTCGCGTACGAAGCGGCGCGAGAGTTCGTCCGAATCCATGCCGCGCTTCAGCAGCTTGAGGGCGACGTCTTGCACGAAGTTGCCTTCGCGTCGCTGCGCCAACCACACCTCACCCATGCCACCAACGCCCAACTGGCGTTGCAACGTGAAGGCGGCGATTTGCATGCCGGCCTCAATGCGTTGGTGCTGCGGCGTGTGCTCACTCAGTTCGGTGAGCAAGGTGTTGGCGATGCCGCCTACGCCGTGATCAAGCAAGCCGCTTTGCTCAGCGTCGGCGGCCAACAGTTTGGCGACCGCATCGGCGAGCGCGGGCTCACTCGTCGTAAGCGCGGCCATGCGAGCGGCGCGTTCAGCCGGTGGCAACTCGATCAACTCATCGAACAAGGCCAGTGAGCGGGCCAGCAGGGCGGGATCGGGTGTGTTCATTGGGAGTCTGTTGGATCAAGAGTTGTCTTGGTTTGATCGGCAAAGGGTTGATCGCCCGCGAGCTGATGTCCGATAGGCTCATCGCCCATCTGCGCATGCAGGAATGCCCGCGCCTTGCGCCAATCGCGTTTGAGCGAGCGCTCGCTGCGCTGGGTGATTTCGGCGATTTCGGAAAGCTCAAGCCCAGCAAAAAAGCGCAGATCGACAAGTTGGGCGAGCTGCGGATCGAGCGCGGCAAGGTGATCCAGCGCCTGTGCCAACGCGAACACATCGCTGTTGCTTTCGATCCCGAGCACTTCCGGGCGCACGTCATCCAAGGAGATGGCGCGGCCGCTGCCCCGCTTCTCCGCCAAGCGCGCGCGCGCACGATCAATCACCAATTGGCGCATGGCGCGTGCGGCCACCGCGAAGAAATGGACGCGATCGCTCAACACCAGCGCATCCGGTTTGGCGAGACGGAAGTAGGCCTCGTGAACCAAGGACGTGGTCTGCATGCCATGTTGCGCAGGCCCCAACTGCCGTGCGGCGAGTCGGTGCAAGTCACGATAGACCTGCGCAAACAAACGCTCGGACGCGGCACGGTCGCCGTCGCGGGCGAGGGCTATCAGTTCGGTCACCTCGCCCACCTGGCTCTCCCTCTGACGTAGAACGAGCGAGTCTAGCGGAGGCCGTTGATGCAACGCGCTCGCGCGGCGCTAATGACAGTGGGAAGTGGGCAATGGGCATTGCTTGGGGTAACGAAAAAATCACCGAAGCGGGGCCAGCTGATCGGCGCTGGATGGCTCACAGCAAGCGACTGCGACAATTTTTCAAAGACTTGGCCCCTGCATCGCGGTTGTCGCGTTTTCGGCAATGAGGGTGATGCCGCATCGGATCGCCTGCCGCCATCGCCTGCCCCGGAGCCGCCCGATCATGAACACGTTCCAGCCAATTGTTTTTAACAGCCATGCACTCATTGCCCGACTGAGCGCGTGCTTGGTTGCGCTGATCCTGCTCACCGCCAGCGGTATGAGTTGGGCGCAGGTGGAGATCAGCGCCATTCCCAGCAGTTTTAGTGCCGGGGCGCGGATCAAAGTCAATGTTTCGGGCTTGGCGCTATCGACCAACTACCGATTGCGGCTGGAACAAGTGCGGCCAGGCGTGACCGATTTCGACTTGATCGATTTTGCCAGTGGCAGCCGCACCAATTTAAGTGTGAGCGCGGCGATTCCCAGCGCGCCGGCCGGCAGCTATGAAATCGTGCTCTATCGGGTGCAGCTTGGCCTCACCCGTTTGGGGGCAACAGCGGTTACCGTGGGCGCATCGCCAGTTGTCACTTTGACGCCAACGCAAGGCCCACCGGGTCGCCGCGTTACCATCAACGTCACTAATCTGGTCACCGGCTCGCTGCGCGTGCTGTATGCCGGGCAGACCATTCTGGGTCCAGTGCCGGTCGGTACGGCGTATTCCGGCCGCTTCTTGGTACCCAGCGACCGCCCCACTAATCTTCCGGCGACCGTGCCTGTTGTGATTGAAAATCTGGTCGGTCGCTTGGTGGTACGCCGCGCCACGGTCAACTTTCAGGCGCAGGCACCATCCGGCTTGCCGCGACTTGGGTTTCAGACGCCGCAGGTGCCGTCTGCACAAGTTTCGCCGCGCACGCCATTTGCGGTCAGCGGTCGTTTGCAAGATGACGCCGGCCTTGCACCTGCCGGCCGGCAGCAGCTGTACTTCATTGGCGGTGGAGTGACGGTGCCGGTGGATACCGGCATCAATGTCGACAACAACGGCAATTTGCAGGTGCAAGCCCGCGCGCCGGACGCGTTTCTGGATGGCATCAGCTCGACTGCGGATCGGCCCGGCAATCTGGTGCTGGTCAACCAAGGCTTGGATCGCGACACCGACACCAATCGCGACGGCGTGTTTCAGAGCCAGAACGCCACGCCGGTTATTGTCGACGGTCGCGACGCCGGGTCGGCCACCTTCACCTTGGTAGTGCGAGGGTTTCAATCCGGTGGCGGCGGGCCACTTTTGTCGGGTGTGATCGTGGAAGCCGACGCCAACTTCCAGACCGCGTTTTTCGGCAGCTCGGGCGTCCCATCGGGTCAAAGTGACAGTCCGCAAGGCAGCAGTGAGTACCAAGGCTTCGGTTCAGCCTTGGCCAACCAACTGCAAGTGCTCGAAGTCATGAATGCGCCGAACCTGTCCGGTGCCAACTACGGTTGCCCGGTCACCTTCTTTCGCCGAATCACCGCCGCGCAAGGACGGGCGACGTTCGTCATTAGTCCCGCAGACATCGCCGATATCAATTTCAACGACATCAACGGCCAGTTTAATTGTCCGCAGCCCCCCTGCAATGTATCCGGCGACCAGCCCAACGGCGTCCAGCTCAACGGCGAGGCCTTCACTGGTCGCGCCAACTTTCTGATGAACGTGTACGCAGTACACCTCGGCTATCGCAACACCGCAGTGGCGATCGAGTACGACGGTGACACGGGTCAGTTCACGGACCAGAGCACCGGTCAGCCCTTCGTCAACAACACGCTGGAAGTGGCTTTGGAGCCGTCTGCCGATAGCGATTTCGACTTGCGCAACCTGCGCATCGATGGCGTCGGTCCACCTGAGCGCATCTATCCACCAGGCGACTGCCCGCAATCCTCTGGCGGCGTTTGTTACCACAATCCGGCGCGCTACCAGAGCATGTACAGCTACCCCGACACCGCACGCTGGCCGTCGTCTGCATTTGACGCGTTCAACAGCGGCCGCAAAGCGCGTCTCACTATCGACACGCAAATCTACGGCCCCCTGAGCTTTGGCCGCATTCGCATCGGCAACACCGCGTGGGCAAACTTCAATGCCTCGGGCACCACACCAGGTTGCGTGCTGGAGGCCTCCACAGAAGCGGGCGCGGGCGAAGTCGAATACATCGCCAACCTGCCTGACCTGACACGCTTGCCCACGGGTACCATCAATGGCGAAGTGGAAGTGCGTTTCGGCACCAATCTGCGCACATTCCCGATCAAGCTGTATACCGCAGCGCCGGGAGTAGATCGTCTCAATCCCAACGTTGCGACGCTGCGCATCAACGCGCTGACCGACGTCATCAGCGGCACCTACAACACCGAAGATCTGGATATCCCGGTCGACTCGCCGGGGCACGGTGTGGGCCGCCTCGACAGCATGTCGGAGAACGATGGCAGCTTCAGTCTCAGGCGCAATGCCGACGGTCAAGCAATCAACGACATCACTTCTACGACCAACAATGATGTCGCCGCCAATCCCGGCGGCCCCAAAGCGGTCAGTGGCGCATTTTTTGGATTCATCAACAGCAATCACAACGAAGCTGCGCCGATCACCTTGTTCGACACCGGCATCATCCCGCTGTTTCGCTACACCTTTGGATTGCCACCCATTGCCGCCGCCACGCTAGGCGCGGACTTCTGGATGGCGGCGACCTTGGCCTATTACGGGCAGCTGCAGCCGCAGGGCATGAACGCGACCATCGATCCGCGACTGGCTGGCGGTGTCGACCTGTTTTTTGACCTCGACATCTTGTTTGGCATCGTCAGCGGCAGCATGCGGGCTGAGTCTGAGTTGGGCATCGCCATGCGCGCCAAGATCAATCAAGGCGGCTTCGCGCATCTGTCGGGCAATCCATCCCTGCCTGCCGGCAGGTGCTTCACCTTTGACCTGGACGGCGTCTGGGAAGCCTGCGCGGTGGGTATTTGCGCTGGCGGTCGCGAGAACTTGATCAACGTGCGCGAACCCGATAATTGCGCCAACTCACCCGCCGATGCGGTGCCCTTGATGCTGCGCCGCTCGGCCGGCCTTAGCGCCCAGGACGATCCGCAATCGATCACCAACTTCGACTTGACTCGGCCGCTTTACACCGCCACCGCGCTGGGTGGAGACGGTCGTGGGCATGCCATTAGCGTCGGCGTCAACAGCAATGGAGATGTGATCGCCAGCCACATTACCGGCGGCGTCGTCATGGACACAAACACGATCGCGCGCAGCGCGGTAGCGGTGCAGCATCTGGACATCGCCTTCTACGCCACCAATCGGGCGATGGCGGTGTGGTCGGAAAACACCCGCACGCAAGCCGAGGTGGTCTCGCTGATGCAATCGCAACGCGAGCGAGCATTTGATGACATCGCGCGCACGCAGCGGCTGCGTTTTTCCCAATGGGATGGCCTGCGTTGGTCTGCGCCGGCCAATCTGACCAGCATCGGCAACGATGGCAAGCCGCAGTTGGCCGGGTGTTTGGGAAGCCCCCGTTTCACCACCTCAGCCTGTCCCGGCAGTGGTGAAATCACCGCAGTTTGGGAGCGTGACGCCAATCAAAACCTCGACGCCCCTGACCTCGAAATCTGGAGCGCACGCTGGCGTCCCGATGGCCGTGGCTGGGTCAATGTGGCGCGCGTCAGCGACCCCGGCGTGAGCAGTGACATGCACGCCAGCGTCGCTTATCGCCAGGCCACCGCCATCGTTGCGTGGGCACACAATCCAGGTGGCGCCTTCGTCACCTTGTCGCGGCGCATCGCCGCCTATCGATTCCTCGATGGCAGCGCACAAGTAAATGCCTCCGCATTGGGTGCCGGTGTGGGTTGGGTGGATATTGGCGTCAGTGCCGCCGACGACGTGGTCATCGCCTACACCCGCGGGCAAGACGCGAACGGCTTTGTCGGCAATCGGCAGGCGCTGTCAGTGGCGCGCTCCAGCAGTTGCGCGGCGGGCGTTTGCACCTTTCAAGTGACCGAAGTACGCGACCCGGCGCAGCGTCAGTTCCGCGTCGAGCGCCCGCGCGTCGCGTTCGATGAAACCGACACGCCGATGATTGGCTTCCGCGCCTTGGCGTATGGTCCCGATGCGCTGGGTCGACATGCTCTGCCGGGGGATCTACCAGGCATCTTGCTCGGCACCGGCGAGGTGGCGATGGTGCACGTACACAGCTTCGCGCAACCGCGCTACACCGCACAGATTGTCGGGCTCTCCGACAATGGCTTGCAGCATTGGAAGCCCGACTTCGTCTACGACGAAACCATGGGCGGCGTGCTCGCGGTGAGCATGCAGTCTGCCCCACCGGTGGGCCTGCGCACGCCAATGGAAATCGCGCAGATGTTCTCGCCGGAGGGCTCGCCGGTGGCTGCTCAGGCCAGCGCTTTGGCAGGCGGCGCGATGCTGCGGATGGCGATGGGCGGCGCAGATTTCGAGGTCAGAAACGCTAGGCTTTCGCGCTCGGTGGTCACCACTGGGCAAACCCTGCGGCTGGATCTTGACTTGGTCAATATCGGATCAAGCTACGTGCCCGCCGAGCATGGCGCGCTGAAAGTGGTTGCCAGCTTGAATGGCCCGGCCGGCACTGGAGTTGCACTTGGCAACTTCAACCTGATCAGCAATGCGACCAGCAACGCAAGCCGCGCGGTCAGCATCAATTTGACCCTACCCGCTGGCGTGCGCGCGGATGAGCGGCAGACCATTTTTGTCGATATCGTCGCTGGCGATGACGCCAACAGCGTGGATGGCACGGCCGATCACGACCGCATCGAAGTCAACGCGGTGCCGATTCCAACCAACCTCAACGCCTCCGTCCGCGCCGACTCACCCTTCGTCAGTTTGGTATGGGCCAATCCCAACGACACCCGCGTGGCCGGCTGGCGCATCTGGAAACTCGACGCCAACGGCAACTGGCAACACCTCGGCAGCACGCCGGTACCCGGCTACTTCGACATCACCGCCACCATCAACGCGCAGATGACCTACCGCGTGGCCGCCTACTCCGCCAACGGCATGGAATCCGAACCCAGCGAATCGATCTCCGCCTTCATCCGGGAGACGCGCACGGTGGGGATTTTTGGGAATGGTTTTGAGGTTTCGGTGCCGTAAGTCACCGTGTGGCTCGTTCGCAGCACGGCACGGGGCAGTGCCGTGTTGCGACAGCCGGTGGTTCACGATCGGATGCAGCTGACTTCTGGCTTCGCAACTCGCCAACGGGAGCTGACCGAAGTCGCCTGCCCGTGTTGCTGCGGCCGCCTACCCTCAAGGATCATGCAAGCAACTGGCGCTCAATCGAATCCAGCCAGTCGACTTATCCATCGGGACGAAATCTATTGAACGGCGCTCGCAGGGCATTGCAGTTTGCGGTAGTCCGCGAAGACCCCAGGATCGAGCTCGAAGTGCTCGCCCGGCACCCTTGCCAACGCCTGTTGTTGGTCACTTCCGGAGGCTGCACTGCGCTTGCTCTGCGTGCAGCCTTTCCGCAGGTCGGCATCACCTTGGTAGACCCCAATGCCGAGCAGTTTTCGCACTTGGATCGAAAGCGCCGGACGCTGAGTGAGCTGAGTGGCGATGCCTTGAAGCAAGCCTTCAATATTGGTCATCCGGACTCAACTGGGCTCTCTGAGTCCGGCAACTTTGAGGCGCTGTTTCGCGGCTTGCGGGGCTTTCTGCACGACTTTGTATTGCCTTACGAGGCGTGGTCGCGAGTGTTCAGCAGTCAATCTCAACCCTCCGAAACACTCCATAGCGCGTTCGCCAGTCCCTACTGGCCGGTCGCCTTTCAGCTGTACTTTTCAGACGCGCTGCTCAATACGATGTTTGGCGTTGATGCCACCCAACATGCCGCGCCGGGCAGCTACCCAAGCTACTTCCAAGCGCTGATCGAGCGCGGTTTGCGGCGCGATGACGCGCATTGCAATCCGTTTCTGCACCACATCTTCCTGGGCCACTATGTGGATCGCAGCGAGTGCCTGCCGATCTTTCTCCAAACGCTGCCGTCACGAGCTGGCGATGTTGAGTTCAGCTACGTCCAGGGCCTGCTCGAAGAGGTAGCCAATCTGGGCGAGCATGACTTTGTTGATCTCTCCAACATTCTCGATTGGAGCAGACCCGAGGTCGTCGCACGTTTGTGCGCGCACCTGGCAGAAGTCCTGCGACCCGGCGCCGTCGTCATGTGGCGGCAGCTCAACAATACGCAAGACATCGAGGCTTGCTTCAATGGCCGCTTCGCCTTCGACGCGGCATTCGGAAACGCGTTGCAGGCTAGAGACCAAAGCCTGTTTTATTCAAGCATCCATGTCGGAGTACGCCAGTGATTCCCCGTGCTTTGAATGAGCTGATTGATGAGGTTCTGGCCGAAACGCCATTCCCAGACAACGCTTACTTCGTGGCGTTGCGCGACGGAACATTTGATCGCGACGACTTCATTGAAACGCAGATTCAGTTTTACTTTGCAGTGGCATTTTTCGGTCGTCCGATGGCCGCCGTTGCGGCGAAAATTCCCAGTGCCAAGCTGCGCGTTGAGATTCTGCGCAACGTCTGGGAGGAGCACGGCGAAGGCGACACCGGCATTACCCACGGTTCCACGTTCCTCACCCTGCTCAATCGACTCGACGGCATCACTCAATCTGACGTCGACCATCGCGTGCTCTGGCCCGAAGTGCGGCTGTTCAACACGATGCTCACCGGTGCCTGCGTGATCGACGATTACTTAGTCGGTGTTGCCGTCATGGGCATGATTGAACGCATGTTCTCCGAAATCTCCGGCTGGATCGGTACCGGCATTGTTGAGAGCGGCTGGCTCAGGGCTGAGCAGATGATTCATTACAACGTGCATCAGGCGCTGGACGTGCGCCACTCAGAAGACTTTTTTGAGGTGTTGGCGCAACCCTTTGAGCGTGACGCCGACAGTCGCTATTTGATCGCGCAAGGGCTGCGTCTGGGCGCGTTTGGCTTCAATGGGCTATACGAAGATCTGTTTGCTGCCCGCAAGCGGCGCATGTTGGTGGGAGTACGCACGTCGCCGGACGTCAATGACTGGGGTGGCTGAGTGAGCATTCGTGTCTTCGAATTGGCTGGCGACACATTCGCGAGGTATCAGGATTCGATACGCGCGCTCGAACAGGGCATGACGTATCCCTTGGGCGATGATCGATTCGCCATCGACCACGGTCAGGATTACTTCGCTTTTTTCCGCCGCTTGGGCGACCTCGCCTACTTCGTTGCGCTCGACAATCACCACGTGGTGGCGGTGTGTACGGCAGTCATGCGGCGGTTGCCGCGCTTTGCC
>JANNWF010000591.1:0-4534 GCA_031408455.1 Pseudoxanthomonas sp.
GCTGAGGGGTTCGACCTACGAAGACCTGTCCCCCGCGGAAAAGCCCCCCGCGTGTTTCGCGTTTTTACCAACGCGTCCTAGCAAACCGACGCGGGCGGGGGCTAGTTGCCCCGCCGGTCTTCGTACTGAAAGACTGCGCGAAAAAAAATCGCTCTAAGCGCAAACCTCAGCAGCGATTTCTACCTTCAAAGCCTGGGCGGCAGTAGCTGCGAACGGTGTCTTCGGTGCCCTCGGCTGCGCGCTGGGCGCGCTCTTCCCGCTCGGCCACGGTCATGCATTCGGTTTTTGCCAAGCGACTGCCGGTCACGGCTTCAATCTTGCAGACCTTGCGATCTTTTTCGTCGCTACGAATGGTGGCTGTGAGGAGTTCTTGCGCGTTGTAAAGCTCGATGCGCTCTTCCGGCGGCAGCTCCAGCGCCGTGCCGTGGCCTTCAAGCAGATCGGCGATGACATCGCGTGCCTTGTTCATGCGGGTGATATCGCCACGCTTCAAACGGCCATAGTCACCCGCCATCGCCAGCGACAGCGTCTGATCGATTTCTTCGAGAAACAACTGGGCATCAGTAATGCCCGCGGCGCGCGCATTGGCGCGTTCTTCCAGCGATGGTTGATCGGCGGAGACAACCAGATTGGCCTGTGCCGACAGCGATAGCAGCCCGATGGCTGCGCCCAGCAACAGCTGCATTTTCATTTCGGATTCCTTCGATTGGGGGCACTCACAGCTTACGAAGCAAGCGGGCGCTTGACAATGGCCGATTTTGCCGATGCCTGCTATCGCGCCCGAGGCAGCGGCACTAGAAAACGGATAGCCCCGTACGCGATGTGAGCAGCTCCAACGTGCGGATGCCGAGCAGGGAATTACCCGTCGAATCTAGGCCGGGTGACCAGACGCAGACGCTGAAGTGCTGTGGCAATACCGCGAAGATGCCGCCGCCCACGCCACTCTTGGCTGGCAACCCGACCCGAAACGCGAAGTCGCCAACCGCGTCGTAAGCACCGCAGGTCATCATCAAGGCATTGACCCGCTTGGTCTGCTGTGGGCTGAGCATGCAGGTGCCGTCAGGCGTGCAGCCGCCGTTGGCCAGAAACAGCCCGGCGCGCGCGAGTTCAGCGCACGACAACGCCATCGCGCAGTGATGGAAGTACGCGTCCAACACGGCGGCGGGATCGCCATGCAGATTGCCGAAGCTCTTGATGAACCACGCCATCGCGGTGTTGGTGAAGCCGGTATCGCGCTCACCTTCCGCGACTTCGACATCGAAATCGGCGTCGGGCGCATCGCTCAGATCACGCAGTAAGTCGAGAAACGTACCCTTGGCGTCGGCGAGTGCTTCGAGGATGACGTCAGTCACCACCAGCGCGCCGGCATTGATGAACGGATTGCGCGGAATGCCGCGCTCGTGTTCCAGCTGCACCAGAGAATTGAAGCGCGTGCCCGAGGGCTCGCGGCCCAATCGTGTCCACAAATCATCACGCGCATGCTGCATCGCCAAGGTCAGCGCGAAGACCTTGGAGATGCTCTGGATAGAAAACCGCGTGTTGGCGTCGCCAGCAACGTGCAGCTCCCCATCGACCGTCACCAAGGCGATGCCGAACTGATTGGGATCGACGCGTTTTAGCGGTGGGATGTAATCGGCTACCTGACCACTGCCACGCAGCGGGCTCAGCTCATCGAAAACGGATTGCAGGAGTTCGGTGTAGTTCATCGACGGGTCTTCGGCTGGCGGGAAACGAAGCTAAGTGTGCAACGAGGCTTGCGAATCAAGCGACTGGTTCAGTTCGGCAGTCGAAACACACCACGGGCGCGTCAGCTCTCTGACGCACGTGTCGCGAAATTCAATCAACCTGCAGGCGGCGTTTGCGTTCCTCGGTAAACGACCACCAGTTGCGCGGCTCGCCACCATCGACAAAGTGCGTGATCGACATGAACACATCGATGACACATGGGTCGTGGCGAACGCCGGTCATTTCGCACAGTTGCGCGTACATCGCAAACGGACAACGGCCGGCCAGCTGACTTGGCTGGTGAATGCCGAGCAAGCGCAGATCCGCCGCACACGCCTTGCCAATGTTGGGCAAATCGGTGAGGTTGTGCAGGCGCGCGCGATCAACTTTGGCGGGATGCATGGGCTCGGCTCGCGGCGAGTTGGGACTATGCCATCGCCCGCAGTTGCAGCGCGGTGTCGGTGAATTGTTGAAACGCCGCCACGTTACCGTGCTGCAATTTCCAGACATGCGCGAACGGCGCTTGAAAGGACTTGCCGGTGGCGAGGAAGGTGGCGCTGTAATCGCCCAGCACGATCACAACCTCGTCATTGGTCACGGTTTCGCGCGGGATCGCGGTATAGCCATCCCACTCGCCACCGATTCGCATTAACACGCCTTCGAGCACAGCCTGGGGGCCACGATAGACACCGCCAAATGGCCCGCCCTCGGCCTCGGTCCAATGCACATCAGGCGCCAGCGCGCCTAACACCGCTGGCATGTCGCCCTTGGCGAAGGCGGCATAGAGATCGCGCACGGTATCGGCGGCTGTGTTCACGGGTGGGTTCCTCGCAGGTCAGCGCTGGCGGTAGCAAGCAATCCGGTATACGTGCGGCGATGGCCGACCGGAGGCAGTTGCGCCTCCGGCCACTCCTCAGCCCTATAGACGGTCCTTCAGGGCGCCTCAAAACCATTGATGAAAATGGTGTTGCTGGGCAGGGTGCCGGTGATCAAGGACACCGTGGTGGCAGTACCGACATAGACATTGCCGATCGCGTCCTCGCCGAAGCTGCGAATGTTGCCGCCACTGGACAGCCACGTCTGCTGGCTCCACGAGCCACCTTCCGCCTCAGTGGCGACGCGAATGATGCCTTCGCAGAAGTCGCCAAAAAAATACAATCCCTGCAGCGACGGTGCCGGGCCGCGATAGCGATAGCCTCCGGTGATCGAGCAGCGACCTCCGCCGTGGTCATACTCAAAAATGGGGCCATCGAAAACCCCAGGCTGATTACAGACCGGCGCGTTGGTCAGGTTGGACAGGGTGCCTTCGCGGCAGCGCCAGCCGTAGTTGCGGCCGCCCAGTGAGCTCGCCGACTCAAAGTCCACTTCTTCGCGAGCGCCTTGACCGACATCGCCGATTAGCAGGTCCTTGGTTTCACGGTCAAACGAAAAGCGAAACGGATTGCGCAGACCCAGCGCCCACACTTCGGCACAGTTGGAAGTAGTGCTGGCGAATGGGTTGCTGCTGGGAATTGCGTAGGGCGCTGAGCCGTCGGCGGCGGCAGCGCAGAGTCGGTTGGTGCCAGCGGGCGTGCTGTTATCAACGTCGATGCGCAGCATCTTGCCAAGCAATGCACGGGATATGCCGCGGCTGACCGGACCGCAACTGGCGTTGCTAGCACAGCCGACCTGACCATCATTGGCAACACCGTTGCACAACAGGGCCGGATCTAGCGTCTGACTGCGCGCGCAGGGATCGTTGGCGCTGCCACCGTCACCCATGCCGATGTAGAGAAAGCCATCGCCACCAAAATGCAGGTCGCCGCCGTTGTGGTTGCTGAAGTCCTGGCTGATCGTAAGCACGATCGAGAAGGTAGCTGTGTCGGCCAACTCAGGATTGACTGAGGAAGTCTGTAGACGCGCGATGACGGTGTTGCCGCCGCCGTTGGTGTAGTTGATGTAGACCTGCCGGTTGCTGGCATAGGACGGATGGAACGCCATCCCAAGCAGACCGCGTTCGCCTCCGGAGGTGAAGCCGCCGGGGGGCACGAAACACCCTGCTGCCGCTGATGCGCAGAGGCGCAGATAGGGCGTGGCGCTGATCGTGCTGCCTTGCAAAATGCGTGCACGACCACTTTGCTCCAATACCCACAGACGCGAACCCGGAGCAGGTGGCGCGCGGATGCCGGTGATATCAGTAAAACCGGCAGACTGTTGCACCAAGGCGAGGTCTGGCGGCAGTTGCGCCAGCGCGGGCTTGGCGAGCAGCAAGGCCAAGCCGATCAGAATTTTGGTTGAACGCATGGGGATACCCTCAGCAGATGCGAGGCGCGCAGTGTGCCTCAGCGCCAAAGGTTACCCAAGTTATCTGAATGATTCGTTCATTTGCATTGCAGGCCGCGACGGTAGCCGATGGCTTCGGCAAGATGCGTTCGCTCAACCGTGTCTGCGCCCGCCAAATCAGCAATCGTGCGCGCCACCCGCAGGATGCGTTGTGCAGCACGCGCAGATAGCTGCATGCGTTCCATCGCGCGTTCCAGCAGATCGCGGGTGGGAACATCCAGCACGGCGAGCCGCGCGAGCTCGCTGGGCGGTAGCCGCGCATTGATGATGCCGCCACGTTGCTGCTGACGCTGCCGCGCCGCCTCGACGCGCTGTCTGACCGCCGCCGAAGATTCGCCCGCTGGTGCTTCGGCACGCAACTCGGCCGGTGCCACCCGTGGCACTTCGACGATGACGTCGATCCGGTCCAGCAACGGGCCGGAGATGCGGCCACTGTAGCGGGCGATCTGCTCGCCACTGCATCGGCAACGCGCCGAGGGATCGCCGG
>JANNWF010000592.1:0-15130 GCA_031408455.1 Pseudoxanthomonas sp.
CTTCGGCCACCTCGCCTATCTGTCGCCGCTGCTGAAGTCGTTACGCACTCGGAATATTTTCAGCGCCTCATCCGTCGATCAGTGGCCGCACCAACTAGTCGCCTACTGGATGTTCGGCCACCAGTTTTTGTTGCCGATTCCCGATATCGACAACACCGATTTCATGCTGATGTTGGGCGCCAATCCGGTTGCCAGCAACGGCAGTTTGATGACGGCGCCGGGCATTGAGAAGCGGCTAAAGGCATTGGTCGAGCGCGGCACTCTCGTGGTGGTGGACCCGCGGCGATCCGAGACCGCCGCCATCGCCAGCGAGCATCTGTTCGTACGTCCCGGCGGCGACGTCTGGTTGTTGTTGGCCTTTTTGCAAGCGCTGCAGCGCGTTGGTCCAGCGCGGCTGGCGGCCTATGCGGGTCGCTTGCAAGGCTTTGAATCAGCGCTTGCGGCAATTAACCGCATCGATAGCAGCCACCTCTTCGCGCGCACCGGCGTTGAGCCAACCACCGTGCAACGGCTCGCCACCGCCTTTTTCACCAGCGCGCGCGCGGTGGTGTACGGCCGCATGGGCGTATCGACGCAAGCTCACGGCACCCTGTGCCAGTGGCTGATCCAACTGATCAACCTGTACGCGGGTCAGCTGAATCGTGTGGGCGGCTGCTTGCCCAATGATCCCGTCATGCCGGTGACTGGCCCAGGCACCTCAGCCGGTGGTTACGGGCGCTGGCGCAGCCGAGTTCGAGGTCTGCCCGAGGTCAGTGGCGAGCTGCCCGTGGCGGTTCTCCGTGAAGAAATCACTACGCCAGGTATCGGCCAAGTGCGTGGCTTGTTCACCTGCGCCGGCAATCCGGTGCTGTCCACGCCCGACAGCGCCGCCTTGGATGCCGCCCTGTCGGGCTTGCAGGCGATGGTGTCGGTGGATATCTACGTCAACGAAACCACCCGCCACGCCCATTTGATCCTGCCGCCGGCGTCGATGTTGAGCCAGCCGCATTACGACCTGATCTTCAACGCTTTTGCGGTGCGCCGGGTCACTCGCTACAGCCCACCCATGCGCCCGCAAGCCGACTTTGAACGCGCCGATTGGCAGATTCTGCAGGGCATCGCAGCGGCACATGCACAGGCCTCAGGCAAACCATTTCAGCCGCTGCCACCACCCCGCGAATTGATCGCGCAAGGGCTGGCTCGCGGTGGCGAAATCGGCTTGGCTGAATTGGAGGCAGCGCCGCATGGATTAGATCTGGGCCCTTTGCGTCCCACTTTGCTGGCACGATTGCAAACCGCAAGTGGCGCGATTGAGTGTGCGCCGGTGGTACTGATCGACGCGCTGCGTGGGCTTGAAGCTGTTGTAGTCGAAGCCGTCGACCTGCACTCTTTGAAACTGGTTGGACGCCGCCACATTCGCAGCAACAACAGCTGGATGCACAATGCGCCGCGGCTGATCAAAGGCAAGCCGCGACATCAACTACTAATGCATCCGGCCGACCTCGCCGCCCGCGGACTGGGCGATGGCGCGCGCGTGCGCCTGCGTTCACGCATGGGCAGTATCGATACCGACGTGCAAGCCAGCGATGAACTGCAGCCGGGCGTGGTCTGCCTGCCGCACGGCTTTGGTCATGCCGTTGCGGGCACCCGACAAGCTCGCGCGCAGTTGGTCGACGGCGCTAACTACAACGTGCTGAGCGATCCCGAGCAGCTGGATGGCGTCTCCGGCAACGTCGCCTTGAACGGGGTTGAAGTCTGGGTGGAAGCAGCCTGCTGAGGCAGGAGTCGAACAGACTGCACTGACTAATCCAGACAGTGCCCCGCATAATCTGCGCTTGCCTCTTGATTGCCGCGACCATGGATTTGTTCAAACGCTTCAGCATCGAAGCTGCCCATCGCCTGCCCAACGTCCCTGTTGGCCACAAGTGCGCGCGCTTGCATGGGCATTCTTTTGTGGTTGAACTGCATGTGGAAGGCGAGCTGGACCCACACACCGGCTGGGTGATGGATTTCGCCGACATGAAACGCGCCTTCGCGCCGATTTATGATCGCCTGGATCACCACTATCTGAACGACATCCCCGGCCTTGAGAACCCGACCAGCGAGCGCATGGCCGAGTGGATTTGGGCCGAGTTGAAACCTGCCTTGCCCTTGTTGTCGGAGATCGTCTTGCACGAGACATGCACCGCAGGGTGTCGCTATCGCGGGCCAAGCTCGGCTTGACGCAGCGTATTGGCAAACAATTTGGCGCAATGAGCGCGGCGCAGTTCGCGCTTCGCCAATGGCGGGCCTAGCGGAGCAAGCTCCGCTCTACAAAAGAGGAGCACGGGAAGCTGCTTTGGTAGAGCCGAGCTTGCTCGGCCGCTGTGCGCTTTACCGCGCCAAACCCAACGATGAGCCGGCGCCCCACTCCATGCCGCAGTGCGCAATTTTGCCGCACATGAGATTGTCTGGAGCGCTATCGCGAACTGCTAAGCCTTTGTAATAAAAGAAACATGGTACCGTCATCAGGATTATGTTGCACTGCAACATAAAGCTTGCTATCTTGGCCTCGCGATATCCCCTAATCCCCGCGGAGGCGACCCCATGTACGAGCAAATCCCGAACCAAATCCTTTCCTTCGGCAAGCAAGCCATCGAAGCCACTTTCCAAGCGCAGCGTCTGGCGCTGGAGAACTTCGAGCGCGTTGCCAACCTGCAGATGAAGTCGTTTGAAGATCGCGTCAACGCGACCGTCGCCTTCTTCGGCGAAGCCAGCGAAGTGCGTGATGCCGACGGCGCCAAGACCGTGTGGCCGAAGGGCGTTGCCCTGATCAAGGAAAGCGGCGAGCAGTTCTTCAGCGTCAGTCAAGAAGCGATGAATTCATCGCTGAAGACCTCGGAGACGATTGGTCAGCTGGTCAAGACTCAGCTCGACGCCGTCAATGATAGCGTCGCCAAGGCTGCCCCGGCCGCCGTCAAGGCTGCCCGCGCCAAGTAAGAAAGCAAACGCAACTAGCGCCGCAGCACACCAGCGGCAGGCGCTTCACCGCGTCGCTCCCCACCCCTCCCTCGGGGGACGACTCGGTTCACGGCCGGTGCCTCACAGCACCGGCCGTTTTCTTTGGTGCGATGGGAAATCGTTGCATGGGTTAGACAGACGCGGCCGACACCCGCGCTAGCCAGCGATTCGGCCTCAGCCAATCAGCCCACGGCAGCACTGGCAGCGAAGGCTCACTCTATGCCCGTCATTCCGGCGAACGCCGGAATCCACGGCGAGCCTTGTTGCTGCCGTTGCCGCACTCTCCGCGCTTCCGCGCTGAGGTTTATTCGACGTTAGGAAGTTCGAACAAAAAGCGGAAAGTCGGAACCCGTATGCGCAAGGTTCATTGAGTGCGCTAGCCGCTGTTCTTCAAGCCAGAGGAAGCGTCGTGGATTCCGGCGTTCGCCGGAATGACGACTCGTGTTGATTGGATTTAGGGACCAACCCTCAACCGACGCTAATTCCCAGCAAAAAACAACGCCACGCAGCAACCCAACCCAGCTACCCAAATCAAGCTGCGCGGCTTTTCCCAGTCGGCGATGTAGCAGGCGCCGTAGGCAAGTCTTAGGACGATAAAGGCGATGGCGAGTAGGTCGGTGCGTGCCTGCTCGGCACCCGACAGCTGGGCGATGATCACCGCTGCGGCAAACAGCGGAAACGCTTCAAAACTATTCAGGTGTGCCGAATGCGCGCGTGCCGGCATGCCGCTGAGTCGCGCCTGCCACGCCCGCGGATCGCGGTTGTCATAGCGCCCGCCGGTCGCCTTCGAGACCAATACAAACAGGTACGGCAACAAGCCCGCCGCCAACACACACCAGTAAGCAGTCGTCATAGCGAATCCCTGCGCGGAAATGGACGGTTATTTGCCGCGACCAAATAATTTTGCCCAGAAGCCGGGCTTGTCGGCGGCAGCGGTGACCTTTTTGCCGCTAGCCGCTTTGCCCGCCACGGGTGTCGGTTTGCCGGCCGGCGGAGGTGGCGTGGAATCCACCGGCGCGGTGATTTTGCGCATCACTTGCGTGCCTTGCACCATCGCCCGCGCAGCGCGCGGCTGTTGTGCGCTGCCGCTGCCCGACAACAAACCAAACGCCAGCTCGGCCAACTTGGCAACGCCGGGGACTGCCGCAACACTGGCATTGCCGGCGCTGATGCCAAGCAAGCGTGCGGCGTGCGCGCCGAGTCGACCATCGCCACTGCCGGCGGGATGATCCGCCAGTGCTGCGTCCAAGTTCGGTCGAATATCGAACAACATGGCGATGCCAGCGGCGTCAAAGACTTGCCGAACCGATGGGGTAGGACCGGCAATGCGCAGACTGGTGGTCGGCGTCTTCAGCGATTTGGCCAGCGATCCAAGCGCGCGCAGGCCGGCGTTGCTCATGTAATTCAAGCCCGACAGGTCCAGCACCAAGTGCCGGCTACCGGCCGCTACCGACTCCTGGGTCAACAGCTCGAAGTCGGCCGTGCTCTCGTTATCGAGTCGACCGGTCGGGGTGATGACGAGAACGCCACCACGGCGCTCGGATTTGATTTCGACGGCCACCGCGGTTGGCCCTATGCCTCGCGGAACGTAAAGCGTGCTGGGCCGACTTCCAGCACGTCTTCATGGCGCAGCAAATGCTGCTCGATCACCACGCCATTAATGCGTACGCCGCCACCCAGGTCCGACACCGTCATGCCTGCCATGCTCGCGCGCACTTCCGCATGTCGCGCGTTAGCGCCACCGACCCGAATATCGCAACTCTCGCCGCTACCAATCGTCAGCGGCTTGGCACCAATGGTGTGACTAAGCTTGCCTGCTTCCGAGTTTTGCGGCACCAGGCGGGCACTGCGTATGACTCCGACTGCAGCGGCCGGCTCTGGCGCGCGCGGCAAGGCGGGTGGGCCCGCCGGTGCGGCGCTGGCGGCCGCAAGCTCAGATGGCTTGATTGCACGCATGATTTGGGTGGCACCGGCGGCTGCCGGCGGTGCCGCTGGGGGCGGCGGCGAGTTTACCGTGATCGGCTTGGCGATCATCGTAGGCACATCGATTTGCGGCACCTTCAATGCCATGTCCAAAGTCGGCAGCCGCCGCGTGGTCTGCTCAGCGGCCGGCCTGGGAATGGGCTCTGGCTCCGGCTCCACCACTGGCAGTGGAATCGGCTCTGGTTCTAGTTCTGGCTCCGGTTCGGGCACAACTACCGCCACCGGCGCAACCACCACCGGCTCCGGCGGCGGCACCGGTTTGGGCACGACAACCGGCGGTAGCTTCGACTCCAACTCGGCCTCTGAGCGGAATGCATCCACAAAGCGTTGCCGCACCGCCAGCGCCTGCTCGCGCGAAGCTGCTTTGGCTGCGAGTTGCTGGTCAATTTCGGCGAGTTTGCGTTTGAACTCGGTGTTGTCGAACTCACCCAACGCATGCCGGAACTCGATCTCCTCGCGATCCAAGCGCGCGGCCTCGTGATCGGCTGCGGAGCGGCTGAGCAGCGCGGCCAACTTGACGTACTGCGCTTGCGCTGCTGCCTTCAATGGTGCCGCCTCGGCCTCAAGCGACTTGCGGCGGGTTTCGTAGTCATTGCGAACGCGCACAAACACTGGCGCGGCGACCGAATCCTTGCGCTCTTCCATTGCCGTCAAGCGCGCTTCCAGCGTTTCCAGCTCGGCCTTGATGCCCATCAAAGACTCCAATGGACTGACATCAATCGCGGCCAATTCTTCCTGCATGACGCTCTCCTGACCTGCTCGCGAGTTCGAATCGAAATTCGCGAATCACGAATGGTGAATGACGACGGCGCGCATTAAGCGCGTTCGACCAGCACTTCGACCGCGCCGAATCGCAGCGAGTCGCCAATTTGCAGCAACACGGTTTCATCTGGCATCAACTTGCCACCATTGACCCAAGTGCCGTTGCCAACGCCCGGCTCTTCGCGCAGCAGCAACGAGCCGTCTTCAATCGACAGCCGCGCATGCTTGCGACTCAGACTGCGGGCAACATCCAAGGGACCGAGATTGACCTCGGGAACCGCACCGGTGGCGGGATCCGGTCGGCCGACCAAGTAGTCCTCGGCACCAGCCAGCAGCGGAATCAGACCTTCAGCGGTGCGCAAGGCAAAACCGGACGATTCGCCCGACAGCGTAGACAGCCGCTCAGTGATGGCGTCCGCTGCGGCTGGTGCCGGCGCAGCCGCCGGCACGACCACGCCGAGCCGCCCAATCTGCATTTCCAATTCGACGCGGCGCTGCTCACTTGCCTTCAAGCGCAGCACCAAACGACGCATCAGCAATACGGCGATCTCGATGTTTTCAGCCAACAAGCCGTGAAACGCAGCGACATCGACGCGCAATGCACGGACTGCCTCCTGCGCCACCACCGAGGATGAGTGCGGCTGCTCTTGCAGGATCGACATTTCGCCAAAAAAATCACCGGGCCCAAGCTGGGCGAGCACCACGCCCTTGGCATCGGCGCGCTGGATGGAGACCTTGCCGGACTCGATGATGAACAGCGCGCTGGCTGCCTCACCTTCGCTAATAATCGCGGCGCCGGCCGGAAAATCGACAAACGGGCTGTCCTTGCTCATGGTGGGCTCGACATGCCTCCTGGTGCGGATTTCGCCGCGATCCGCCGATTATGCCGAGCACGGCGAAAATGCCGCAAGCGATGGCTGTCCTCAGGCCTGCAACACGAGGCCTCGATCCATCACTGGCCAGCGCTGCAGCCGGGCTGCGGCCATCGCAATTTGAACTCGATGCCTAGCACGCTGCGCAAATTACCCGAACCGGAAAAGGCTGTGGTGTGAGGTCCGCGCGCAAGCTGCAATGACAGTGTGTCGTCAACAAACAGCAACGCGCCGGCGTCCAACGGCACTAGCGCTTGCATGGCCGTACGCAAAGCAGCCGGCAACAACCCACTGGCCGCATCCAAGCGTCGTTCGCTGCTTGCTAGAGCCTTTGCCGCAGAGGTGCCTGCGATTGGCTGCGGCCACACCGCCGCGCCGTCCCGCCATTCCAATCCGTGCCCCGCCGCAAGATAACTCGCCTGTCCGCGCAGCTGACCGCAGCCGCCATCCGCGACCGAAAACAACCAACCGCCACTCTTGCCCAATGCACGAATGCGCAGGCTGCCATCGGCTTGGCCTTGCAGATGCAAGGCGCTGGTTTCGTCCACACCCAATCCGGCACGCGCACCGCTTTGTGAGAGTAAGGCCAGCAGGCGCCACTCGCGGCTGCGCTCAGAAAAATGGGTATCGACCACGAACGGCGCAAGACCAATCCCACCCGCGTCCCACCACGTCAACGAATCTTCGTCCAGGTCACCACACTGACCGCTGCGTGAGCAGCCGGATGGCGGCGGCGCGCGCATGCTGCCGCCGTGCTTTATCGCGTGCTCGGAAGTGCCATTTCCAATCATCGGCAAGGCCGACTGCACCGCACTGCCGGCACTGGTGCCGCCGACCACAATGCGACCGCTGGCGAAGGCCTGCCGCAGGCCCAACATCCACGCGCTCAGCGCGCCTTTGTCGTCCAACAGCGCCTGCTGCAATCGCCACTGGTCGCCACCGGCGAAAAACACCCCATCCAGATCGCTTGGAAATTGCGCCGCATCGGCCGACGCGCACCACTCGGCTTGGAAGTTTGCGTGGTCCGGATAGACCCGTTCACGGCCCGCCAGGTTGAGTTCGCGCATCCGCGCTGTGTCGAGTTTTCCGCAGTCACCCGCTCCGAAAATCACTGCCGCTGCCGCTTGGTCAATCGGCCACCAGCGTGGCTCTGCACCTGCTTCGCGTAGCGCGCTCACATAGAAATCGACAGCATCCATGCTGTCGAAACTGGATGCAGTAACGATGCCGATTTTCGGTGCGCCGCGGGTGCGCTTTGCCGCCGCCGCCACGAACGCGCGCAGGATGTCTGCGCCGGCCTGATCGCGGCTATGTTTGAGCGATACCTGCTCATGAATGCGCGCGCCGCCGGAGTCGATTTGTGGCTGTTCCAATGCCGACAAAACCGCCCCGCGTTCGGCGTCATCCAAACGTTGCCACAGCGGTGATGGGGAGCACACCGAGGGGGCTGTGCGGCGACGGCAAACCTCCGTCGATAGGTCGTAAATTTCCTCTTCATCGAGCACCCGTTTGCCAGCGCTTGCGGCCATCAATTGCAACCACGTGCGCACCGCGGCGAGTCGCTCCGGCGGCTGCTGTGACCACAACGCAGGATGGGTTGCCAAGGCAATGCCGGCGACATCAAATCGATAACTAGACACGTTGCGGCCGGCGTCCAATGCGGCGGATTCTGCGCAGTGTTTAGTCGCCAAACCACTGCAAATATTCAAGGCACCACCGGCCAAGAAAAGCTCGGTTTCTGGGTGCGCCTTCGACTCTCCGTCAGCACGCATCGGAGCGGCCATCGTCGAACAAGCGATGGCCATGGTGGCGAGGGCGAAAAGCCGTCCAATCAGGCGCAAACGGTCGCGTCGAAATGAGCTTGTCATCGTTGTCGGTTGGTCGGTGAATGCCTTTTCATCCTGACACGAGCGGGCACGTCGCTGTCGAGGCTGCGTGAAAAACCGCTTGACAAGCGCCGCCGTCGTGGCGCAGATTTTTGCCCGCATCTTCACGACGAGCGGTCTCGCTCAGGGTTTTCATGATTCGCAACACCACGCAATTCCGCAGCGAGGGGTTTTACCTCTCCGAATGGTGGGACGAGTAGCGCCTAGCCGCTGCCGCCGCTGACCTAGTCGTCAGCGCGTTGCTTTGTTGTTGACGCTGCCTGCTTGGCAGCTGCCCCGCACACGTTGCCCAAGCGACTCGGCACAGACCGAGCGTTGGCGCGTCTTTGGAGATCGTCATGTCTGCCCCTATCCGTCATTCTCGGCGGCCGCTGTATGCGGCTGTGTTGCTCTGCCTTGCCTCACCTCTGCTGCTGACCGCTGCCAACGCGCAGCAGGCAGAAGAAAGCGATCCCGCCAAACTCGATTCCATCGTCGTCACCGGCTCCAATTTGAAGGGCGTCGATCTCGAAGAGTCGCAGCCCATCGTCATCATCGACGCCAAACAGATTCGCGAGTTCGGCGCGGTATCGGCCAGCGACTTGCTCAAGCAAATTAGCGCCAGCGCCGGCGGCACCGGCAACTTCAGCACCTCCAATTCCGGCGCATTGCAAGCCGACGCGCCGGCCGGCAGTGCCGGCGCGTCGCTGCGCGGTTTGGGTACGTCCTCGACATTGACCTTGGTCAACGGCCGCCGTGTGGCTTCATCGTCGTTTGCCAACGGTTCGGAAAACTTCGTTGATCTAAACGCGATTCCGATTGCCGCGATTGATCGCATCGAAGTGCTGACCACGGGTGCATCGGCCGTGTATGGAGCGGATGCGGTCGCCGGCGTCGTCAACTTTGTGTTGCGGCGCGATTTTGAAGGGCTGCGCCTGTCAGCCAGCGCCGGCGATTCCGAGGCCGATACCGATGAGTCGCGCTTCAATGCCAACCTCATCGCCGGCTTCGTCGGCGAGCAAGCGCGCGCCATGTTGGTGGTCGACGCGTTTGAGCGCAACGCGCTGTACGATCGTGATCGCGCGATCACCGCAGTTGAGCCACGACCCTCGCAACAGGGCGTATATCCGAGCTTCAACGATCTGTTTGCCCAAGAGTTCGATTTGGTCGAGGCCGGTTGCCCGGCGGCGCAGCGTTTTGATGGCCGCCCCGGCTTTCCGCTGAGTCGCTTCGGCGCCTACTGCGCGGTCAACCGCAATGCGTTCACCGCCACTGATCCAGAGACTCGCCGCTTCGGCGCCTACGGCACCTTCAGCTACACCTTTGCCAACAACACCGAATATTTCGCCGAGCTTGCCCTGCAACGCAACACCTCCAGCGCCGACAGCGCGCCGGCACCCTGGAGCGAAGAGCCGCTGTTTCTGGATCATCCCGGAATGCCCGCCGAATTGCGTGCGCGTCTGATCGCCGCCGGTGCCGATCCGGATTTCGAAGTGTTTGGCTTTGGCCGTTTCCCCGATGCGCGCACCTTGGAAGTCACCACCGAAAACTGGCGCTTGCTAAATGGCTTGCGCGGGGTGATTGGCGATTGGGATTGGGAGACCACGGCCACGGCGTCCAATAGTGATTCACGGCAAGAGGCCACCGCCGGCATCTACAACGTCGCGCGCATTCGCGCCGGCTTGCTGGGCGAGCTTTGCGCCGACGGCCGCACCACTTGCGCGCCGGGCGCAGGCGGCCTCTATTACGATCCTTTCAATGGGCAAACCCGCAATAGCCAGCAAGTCCTGGATCTGGTCCGCGAGCAGGTGCCACGTGATGGCGAATCGGAGCTGTATTCGTGGGATGCCAAGTTCGCCGGCAACTTTGGTGAAGTGGCTGGTGGCCCGATTGCGTGGGCACTCGGCGCCGAGGCGCGACGTGAGGAAATCACGGATCGGCCGTCGCCGCTGGCCACGCTTAATCGCGCCACCGGCGAAGTGCCGGTGTATGGCTTTGGCTCGACCGCGGTCAGCGCCAGTCGCAACCAATGGGCGATTTATGGTGAGAGCTTTCTACCCATCACCGAGACGTTTGACGTGCGCATCGCCGGTCGCTACGACCACTACAGCGATTTCGGCGGCGACTTCAATCCCGCCGCCAGCTTTCGCTTCAAGCCGACCGACAACTACGTGATACGTGGCGGCTGGAACAGCTCGTTCCGCGCTCCGTCCTTGGCCCAAGTCGGCGCTGGTCTGACCTTGAGTTCGGGCGCGGTGCCGTGCTCGCAAGGCTCTGAGTTTTTTGAGACCTTTTGCGATGGCTTCAGCGGCGACGACGGTTATTTGTCTGAGATCTACGGCAATCCTGATCTTGAAGCCGAGACCTCAGAAGCTTTCTACATCGGCAACGCCTTCAACATCACCGACAACACCACCCTGACCGTCGACTACTGGAGTTTCGATCAACGCGACTTGGTCGACATTGACGATCTGGAACTGTTTCGGCGCGCGCTCACCGATCCCAGCTTGATCTTCCGTACCGCCAATCTGCCCAGCGGCACACTCGGCATCGGCATTCGCAACGGCGCGATTGGTGGCAACGTCGATCAGGTCAATTTGCAGCTCATCAACATCGGCCAGCAGAAAACCGATGGCGTCGACATCCGCCTCGACCATCGCTTTGAAGAGCAGGATTGGGGCCAGCTGACCTGGCAAAACGACGCTACCTGGGTCAATTCGTTCAAGCGCAGCGAGTCGTGCTCGGCCGATGCAGTCAGCACGCGGCGTGGCGCGGGTGACTGTCGCGATGGCCAGCGCTTGGTCGAGCGAGTCGGCGAGTTCCGCTATCCCGAGTGGACCATCAACACCGGCTTCCGCTATACCTACGGCGATTTCTTTGCCCGCTTCTTCGCCAATCACATCGACGGTTTTTATGACGACGATCAGCGCGATGGCGTACCGGCCGGTCGCAAAGTGGCCTCGTGGACCACGCTCAACCTGACCGTGGGTTGGGATATCAGCGAGCAACACTCGGTGGATCTGTCGATCAAGAATCTAGGCGATCGCGACCCGCCGCTAGCCTTGGGTTCGGCCGAGAATGTGGATCTCTACAACCACAATTCCTTGGGTCGCTTCTTTACGCTGAACTGGGTCTACCGCTACTGATGAGCGCACGCTGATGAAACCAGCAGGCCGCCAAGCACCCGATACGCTGCTGATTCTGCTCGCCTTGCTGGCGTTGGCAGCGTTGCTGGTGCCTTGGCTGCCGGCCGGGTATTTCGTCGACGACGGCCCGGTAGCCCTAGAACGCTACCGTGTCGCCGAGCAGTCGCTGTCGATCCACTTATTTGCAAGTGGTGAAGGCGTCGGCTTTCTAAACGCGCCATTTGAAGGCTTTACCTCCGGCAATCGCAGCAGTGCAGCGATTGGCATCATCGCGTTTGTACTGTTGGTCGGCGGCGCGTTCGGCGTGATTCGGCAAAGCGGCGCGATTGACCGCGGTGTCGCCCACTTGGTTGCGCTGACTGACGACCGTCCGCCGCTGCTCTTGGCCAGTTTGTTTGTGACCTTTTCTTTGGGTGGCGCGGTGTTTGGTATGGGCGAAGAAACCATCGCCTTTCTCGCCCTGCTGGTGCCGTTGTTGGATCGCTACGGCTATCCACGCGAGGTCGGGGTAATGATTACCTACCTCGCCAGTCAGATCGGATTCGGCACCTCATGGATGAATCCGTTTAGCGTGGCGATTGCGCAAGGCATCGCAGGCCTGCCGCTGCTGTTGGGCGCGCCATTTCGGATTGTGATGTGGCTGGTGTTCACCGCGATTGGGGTGATTTTTGTGCTTGGGTATGCGGCGCGCCACCGACAACCCATTGCCGAGGAAGTGTCGACCACCACCGCAGAACCGCTGCAATGGGTCGACCGCGCGATTCTGTTGGCGATCTTGGCCACCGTGGCTTGGATCGTTTGGGGCGTCGTTGCGGGTGGTTACTACATTCCTGAAATCGCCAGTCAGTTCCTAACGCTTGGTTTGCTCTGCGGCCTGCTCGCCGTGATCGCCGGCCGCTTGACTGCCAATGGAGCAGCCGCCGCGTTTACCGAAGGCGTCCGCCAGTTAGTGCCCTGCGCTCTGGTGATCGCGCTGGCCAAGGGCTTGCTGTTGTTGCTCGGCGGTGCCGATCCGCATCAGCCATCGGTTCTCAACAGCTTGCTGTTTGCGCTCGCCAGCGGCCTGCAAGGTTGGCCGACTTTGCTCGCGGCCGAAGGCATGTTTGCGGCGCAGGCTACTTTCAATTTGTTCGTCACTTCGGGTAGCGCGCAAGCCGCCATCACTATGCCGTTGATGTCGGGCTTGGGCGACCTGGTCGGGGTGACGCGACAAGTCGCAGTGCTGGCATTTCAACTCGGCGATGCCTTCACCAATCTGATCACACCGGTATCGGCCGCCATGATGGGTGCGCTTGGTGTCGCTGGTGTGTCTTACACCCACTGGCTGCAAAGCATCTGGCGATTTGTGCTGTTCCTTCTCGGCTGCGCCGCCATCACGGTCGCCATCGCGGTCGCACTCGGCTTCCGCTGACGATCATGGCGACACGCCACTCAGGAACTCCCAGATCCAAACCACCTCGGCCACCGAAAGAGCGGCGTACCTCCTAACCCCTCCCCAGCCCTCCCCGAACATCGGGGAGGGAGCAAAGCGGTGGCTGCGCGACATTCATCTTAAGGAACACCCATGCTCACCCTGATCTCGCGGGCGGACGTTTACGCCCCTGCGCCGCTGGGCCTTTGCGATGTATTGATCGCCGACGGTCGCATCGCCGCGATTGCCCCGCACATCAACCCACAAGGAATCGATGATTACCTGCAACGTATCGACGCCGATGGTGCCTTCTTGGTGCCCGGTTTGGTTGATAGCCTGGTCCACCTATCCGGTGGTGGCGGCGAAGGTGGATTCGTCAGCCGCACCACGCCACTGCTGGCTGAGGATGCGCTGCGCGCAGGCGTAACGACGCTTATCGGCGCGCTCGGCACCGACGATGTCACCCGCTGCCACGCCGACCTCTTGGCCAGCGCGCGTGCTTTGTGCGCGCATGGCTTGTCGGCGTATGCGCTAAGCGGCTCGTATCGCGTGCCACTGCGCACGGTCACCGGCTCATTGCGCGATGACTTGGTACTGATTGGCGACATCATCGGCGTCGGCGAAATCGCCATCGCCGACCATCGCGGCTCGCAGCCCAGTGCGGCTGAATTGGCCCGGATTGCCGCAGACGCACGCGTCGGCGGCATGCTCGCCGGCAAGGCCGGCACCGTATTGATTCACGTCGGCGATGGGCGCGAAGGATTGGCCTTGTTGCAAGCAGTGTGTACGCAGTTCGAGGTGCCCATTGAGCAGTTCTTGCCCACCCACATCAACCGCAGCGCGGCCTTGCTTGAACAGGGCGAGGGGTGGACCAAGCGCGGTGGCAATGTCGATCTGACCACTAGCAGCAGCGCGCAGTTGGAGGCCGCCGGGGACATTCCTGCGGCGCAAGCGTTGGCTCAATTGCTGGCGCGCGGCGTCAACATCAATCGCATTGGAATGAGTTCCGATGCCCAAGCCAGCCTGCCCAACTTCGATAGCAACGGCCACTTGCTCGGTATGGACATCGCCGCCATCAGCAGCTTGCTCGCCGCCCTCAAGAGCGCGGTGCAAGAGCACGCCATTGACCTAGCCCAAGCCCTACAAACCGTCACCAAGAACCCAGCCGGTTTTTGGGGCCTCGCCCAAAAGGGCCACATCAAAGTCGGTGCGGATGCCGACTTGCTCTTGCTTGATCGAAACAGCCTGCAAGTGCGCACTACGATTGCGAACGGGCGCGTGTGGCAGTGGGCGTGACACATCGTAGAGCCGCTTCAGTTTCGCAGCCGATCAAACTCCCGAATCGTCATTCCCGCGTAGGCGGGAATCCAGCGATCTGGCGGCTTACCGTCTGCGTGGAAGCTCTGGATCATCCCCGCCTACGCGGGGATGACGGGTGTTGAGTGATGCGCTGTTCTATTCGAATCTATCCCGCCGCCACACAATCCGCTTCAATCTCCACCAACCACGCCGGATTGATAAGCGCGGACACTTCAACAAACGTGCAAGCCGGTCGAATCTGTCCAAACATTTCGCCATGCGCCCGCGCGGCGTCTTCCCATTGCGCGATGTTGGTCAGCATGACTCGCGTGCGGATGACCGAGTCGAGGCTAAAGCCAGCTTGATCAATGGCGGCGGCGATGATCTCCAGGCAGCGCTTGGTCTGCCCATAAGCATCGCCGGGTGTGGCAACCGAGCCGTCAGCGGCAATCGGCGCGGTACCGGAAACGGCGAGCATGTTGCCCACCCGCACAGCGCGCGAGAAACCAATTTTCGGCTCGTATGCCGATCCAGATGAAACCAATGTGCGCATGCGAAGCGGATCCTTCAGTTCTAAGATTTTGGTGGAGATTTTTTGGGGCGCACCCAACCGACGTGCGTGATCTGTTTACCGCGAGCCAGGGTCAGCTCGCCGGCCGGGGCGTTTTTGGTGATGGTTGAGCCGGCACCAATCGTCGCCTCGGCACCGATCTCGACGGGTGCCACCAAGCTGCTGTTGGAGCCAACAAACACGCCATCACCAATCGTCGTCAGATGCTTGTTGGCACCGTCGTAATTGCAGGTGATGGTGCC
>JANNWF010000593.1:0-1610 GCA_031408455.1 Pseudoxanthomonas sp.
GGCCGGTGTTGAAGGCATCGTCCGGATGGATATGCGGCAGCCACTGATTCCACTCGGGCATGGGCAAGGAGACACGCAACTCGCGCAGGTTAAGCTTGCCGAAGCGATTGACCACTTGGCGAACGGAGGTCAGCGATTCGCCGCCCGGGAAGAGCGACTTGGCCATCTCTCCGTCGCTGTTGAGAATCGCATCTACGCCCGCGCCCGCGGCCCACTCGTAGGCAGGTCGAGCATCCAGGCCGGGCCCAGGTTGATAGGCCGGGTTCCAGGGGCGAGCAGCTCCAACGTACGTCAACGGGAGTCTGCGTATGTAGCTGGCGATGCGTTCGCCTTCTACCTTGGACAGGCTGTGAAAGATGGCGCGCTGGATGATGGAGTGATTCGAGAAGTTGAAGTACTTGAGATCGCGCCCGTCGCTCGCATGACAGTCCGCGCAGGATGCGATGATCTTTCCGTCCGCGCTCCCGTTGATGGCATCAACGCCTGGATCTCTCAGCCGATTTCGCGCGTTCCAGAGGACCTTGCCGGCGTCCCGGTCCGCGTCCGCGGTCAACGGCGCCTTCCATATGGCAGGGTCATCCTTCGCTGCGGCGCCCAGGATGAGCGTCGATCCGCGCAGCAGGTTTAGGTCGATAATACGAAAGCCGATACTGGGTGGGGCGGGCGTTTTGTGCTGAAAGGTGATGTTGTTTTCGCCGCGCCTAAGTGCACCGGCTGGCACGGGCACATTCATGCGGACGGTGCGAAAGACGCCGCCGATGCCGCCATAGTCTGCCTCGGCACCTATGATTTGGATGCCCCTGTTGCCGACGTCGACATCACCGCCCGTATACCGCTTGAGAGCGATGGCCGTGCCGCCATTGATGCTTACCGTCGCCTTGACCATCGACGCGTTCCGGTCGAGATCGCTATCGTGGTAGCCGCAGGAATTGCAGCGCACGTACAGGTAGTTGACGTTGGTCGGGTCATCGACTTGTACCTTGACGGTGACGGAAGTCCCCGCGGGCCCCAGCACTTCGATCGGAAGCTTGAGCCCCGAGACAGTGCCGCCGCAGGTCCCCTCGGCCTTTCCGCAGCCGCAGGCGCCCGGAGCCGTCTTGTTCGGATCGCTTGGACACAGATCAGTCGTGCCGCCGCACGTTCCCTCAGGCACACCGCAGCCGCATGCGCCGGGTGCTGTCTTGTTGGGGTCACTCGGACATAGATCCTTGGCGGTGAGCTCGGCATGGTCAACATTCGGGCCGCCGGTACTCGTGTTCGCGGTGACTCGGATCGTGTTGTTACCCTGCCGCAGCGACACCACGAGGGACGCGGTAGTCCATGAGGTCCACGCCCCTGTGGGGCTAAACTGCACCGTGCCCGCACTGCCGTTGTTCACGGTGATTGCCGCCGGTCGCGCTGCAGCGCCGCCATTGGCGAAGCGCAGGGTCAGCGTGTATTGGCCTGCGAGTGCAGCACTGACGTTGTTCCACTCGATCCATGTGGCATTGACACCAAAATCCATGAAGCCCGAGCCCGTGAAGCCCGTGTAGTTAGACGCCTCGTCGCAACCGTTCTGCCCGGTTCGATTCTCGGCCTCGTAGCGGGATGTTCCGACGGCCTTGTCGTCC
>JANNWF010000594.1:0-7883 GCA_031408455.1 Pseudoxanthomonas sp.
ACAGTGCAGCGGAGCAAGCTCCGCTGCTCTACAACAGCGGCGCTTCGCATGCGCTGGTGGGCTGTTGTAGAGCCGGCCGAGCGCAGCAAAGGGGGGCGCAGCGCACGAGCTTGCTCGGCTGCGTTTCGCGTCTGCAAAGTCCCTAGTCCTCGCAACCCGAGTCCCGAGTCCCGAATCCCGAATCCCAAAGCAAAATGACCCGCATCTGCCTAGCCACCGCCATCGCTGCTACCGGTCTCGACGACGATCAAACGCCATTGTTGGAGGCGTTCGCGCGGCAGGGTGCGACGGCGGAGGTGCGGGCTTGGGATGATCCGACGGTGTCGTGGTCGCGTTATGCGGTGGTGTTGCTGCGCTCGACCTGGGATTACACCGAGCGACACGCGGAGTTTCTGGCGTGGTGCGCGCGGGTGAGTGCCTTGGATGTGTTGCTCAATCCGCTGGAAGTCGTGCGTTGGAGCAGCGACAAGCACTATCTGGCCGACCTCGCCGAGTCAGGCGTCGCCATCATTCCGGCGCATTTCGCTGAGCCCGGCGATGATCCCGAGCGCTTGCCCTTCTTTGATCAGGTCATCGATGAGTTCGTGGTCAAGCCGGCGATTGGTGCCGGCTCACGCGACACGCAACGCTATTTGGCCAGCCAACGCGAGACCGCGATGGCGCATGCGCGACGTTTGTTGGACAGCGGTCGTAGTGTCCTGCTGCAACCCTATTTGAGCGGCGTCGACAGCTATGGTGAGACTGGGATGATCTTCATCGACGGCCGCTATTCGCATGCCATCCGCAAAGGTCCGCTGCTGAAACGCGACGGCGCGCCGACCAGCGATCTGTTTGCGACCGAGAACATCGGCCCGCGTATCGCCAGCGAGCCTGAGCACGCACTCGCGCAACAAGTGCTTGCCGCCCTGCCATTTGAGACGCCGCTGTATGCGCGCATCGATCTGTTGCCATCGGCCGATGGGCCCAAGGTGCTTGAGCTTGAATTGGTCGAGCCTTCGCTGTTTTTTGCGACCGCGCCGGGCGCAGCGGATCGTTTGGCTGAGGCGACCTTGCGGCGGGTGGCGCGCAATAGTCGGTGAGCCCCACTCCCGTCGGGAGAGGGGTTGGGGTGAGGGTCCGGGTCTTGGGTGAAGCTCCGATGCCAGACCGCAGCCTCATCCGACGCGTCGTGTCACCCTCAGTCGCTGGTCGCGACTTCGATCCCGAGGGGAAGAAAGACTAGTCATAACCGTTGGTTAGTTTCGGATCACACCAAGCGCCTTGGCGGATCGCCCCTGCTGGCCAATACTCGCGTGCAATTCGCAACGTCCCCCCGCATGACCGCCACCCCAGAACTCAGTCATCTCGACCGCTTAGAAGCCGAAAGCATCCACATCCTGCGCGAGTGCGCGGCCGAGTTTCGCAATCCGGTGCTGATGTACTCGATTGGCAAGGACAGCTCGGTGCTGCTGCATTTGCTGCTGAAGGCTTTTTATCCGGCGCGGCCGCCGATGCCGCTGTTGCATATCGACACCGGCTGGAAGTTTGCCGAGATGATCGCGTTTCGGGATCGACGAGTCGCCGAGACTGGCGTGGACCTGCGTGTGCACACCAATCCAGATGGCGTGGCGGCGGGCATCGGTCCAATAACGCACGGCGCCACCGTGCATACCGATGTGATGAAGACGCAAGCCTTGAAGCAGGCGCTGGATGTGCACGGATTCGATTGCGCGATCGGTGGCGCCCGTCGCGATGAAGAAAAATCGCGCGCCAAGGAGCGCATCTTTTCCTTCCGCAGCGCCGAGCATCGCTGGGACCCAAAAACCAGCGGCCCGAGCTGTGGAATCTTTACAACGCCCGGCTCAAGCCCAATGAGAGCGTGCGCGCGTTTCCGCTGTCGAATTGGACCGAGCTGGATATCTGGCTGTACATCTATCGCGAACAGATTGCGGTGCCCGATCTGTATCTGGCCGCGATCCGCCCGGTGGTTGAACGCGAGGGCGCGCTGATCATGGTCGACGATGCGCGACTGCCGCTAGCTGCCGACGAAGCTCCGCGATACCAACGCGTTCGCTTTCGCACGCTTGGCTGCTATCCGCTCACTGGCGCGGTGGAATCCGATGCCGACACCCTGGAAAAGGTGATCCAGGAAATGTTGGTCGCACGAACTTCCGAGCGCCAGGGCCGAATGATCGATCACGACCCCAGTGCGTCGATGGAGAAGAAAAAGCAGGAAGGGTATTTCTGATGAGCGCCGCCGTTCTTCCGAGCAATTCCAACGCCGTCCAGGCCTACCTGCGGCAACACGAAACCAAGTCGCTGCTGCGCTTCATCACCTGCGGCAGCGTCGACGATGGCAAGAGCACTCTGATCGGACGTCTGCTGCATGACTCGCAGCAATTGTTCGACGATCAATTGAGTGCGCTGTCTGGTGACAGCCGTCGCCACGGCACCCAGAACGGCGAGCTGGATTTTGCGTTGTTGGTGGATGGCCTCGCCGCCGAGCGCGAGCAAGGCATCACCATCGATGTGGCGTATCGCTTTTTCGCCACCGACCAGCGCAAGTTCATCGTCGCCGATTGTCCCGGCCACGAGCAGTACACGCGCAACATGGCGACTGGTGCCTCCACGGCTGACCTTGCTGTCGTCTTGGTCGATGCCCGCAAAGGTTTGCTGACGCAAACGCGCCGACACAGCTACATCTGCGCCTTGCTCGGCATTCGCCATGTGCTGCTGGCGGTCAACAAGATGGACTTGGTTGGCTACGATCAAGCCGTGTTTGAGACGATAAGTGCCGACTATCGCGAGCTGGCAGTGCAGCTTGGGATAAGCCACGTCGAATGCGTGCCCTTGTCGGCTTTGCGCGGCGAAAATCTAACCACGCCCTCGGCGGCAATGGCGTGGTATGGCGGGCCCAGCGTGCTGGCGCTGCTGGAATCGACTGACGTTTCCAAAAGTCAGAAAGCCTCCGACTTTCGCATGCCGGTGCAATGGGTGTGCCGACCGAACCAAGACTTCCGTGGCTTCGCCGGCACCTTGGCGGCCGGTGAGTTGAAGCCGGGCGATTCGGTGGTCGCGCTGCCTTCCGGACGCCGTTCCACGGTCGCTCGCATCGTGACGGCGGACGGCGATCTGCAAGCCGCGAGACAAGGGCAAGCCGTAGTCGTGACACTCGCCGACGAGGTCGACGTGAGTCGCGGCGATGTGTTGGCGGCCGCGAACGCGCCGCCGGAAGTCGCCGATCAGTTCGCCGCGCATCTGCTGTGGATGGCGGACGCACCATTGCTGCCGGGACGTGGCTATTGGCTCAAGCTCGGCAGCCGCACGGTGAACGCGACAGTCACCGATATCCGTCATCGCATCGACGTCAATTCACAAGAGGAAATCGTCGCGCGCGAGTTGGCCTTGAATGAAGTGGCGGTCTGCCATCTGTCGCTCGATCAACCGATTGCATTCAGTCCGTATGCCGAGAACAAGCAGCTGGGTGCGTTCATCCTGATTGATCGGGTCACTCAAGCGACAGTCGCCGCGGGAACACTCGATTTCGCCCTGCGGCGGGCGGCGAACATTCATTGGCAGCATGTTGACGTGGATCGCGCCGCGCGCGCTGCACTGAAAGCGCAGACACCGCGCTGCCTGTGGTTTACCGGCCTGTCGGGCTCGGGCAAATCGACCTTGGCCAACCTGGTCGAGAAGCGCCTGTTGGCGCTGGGTCAGCACACGTATCTACTGGACGGCGACAATGTCCGTCACGGGCTCAATCGTGACTTGGGATTCACCGATGCCGACCGCGTCGAGAACATTCGCCGCGTGGCTGAAGTCAGCCGTCTAATGGTCGATGCGGGACTCATCGTGCTGGTAAGTTTCATCTCGCCATTTCGCAGCGAGCGGCAGATGGCGCGCGAGTTGTTCGGCCCTGGCGAGTTCATCGAGGTATTTGTCGACACGCCGCTGGAAGAATGCGAGCGGCGCGACGTCAAGGGCCTGTACCGCAAGGCCCGCGCCGGCAGCCTGCCCAACTTCACCGGCATCAGCGCGCCCTACGAAGCACCACTCACACCAGAGGTGCGGGTGCAGACGGTGATCGAAGCCCCAGCCGATGCGGCGCAACGCATCGTCGAGCAGCTGAGCTAACCGCCGGCCGACGTGGTTGCCTGCGACGCGCAATAGGCCTCGTAAAGCGCCTGCATCACGCCTAGCGCAGGCCCGTCGGCCGACGAGTAGAAAATGGTCTGCGACTCGCGACGGGTTCGGACCAGCCCGAGCTGTCGCAGCACACCCAGGTGCTGCGAAAGCGCCGACATGCTGAGTCCGGCCTGCTGTAGCTCGCCGACCGACGCCTCGCCCTCAATCAGGCGACACATCACCAACAGGCGGGCGGGATGCGCCAGCGCCTTGAGCAGCGAGGCGGCCGATTCTGCATGGATCGCCATCGCCGCTGCATCGGGCAGTTCGCGCACCGCCGCATGCGGCATCTGCGAGGCCACCTTCCGGGTCTTCCGCATCGTGACTGTTGATTGAGTTGACATGTATTTTAGAATTATCTAAATTAGCATCTGATTCATTATGCAGGAATTGGCTCGCGATGAACCCCCTAGTCGAATCATTCCGCGATCCGCTCACCGCCACCTTCAGTCACGTCGTCTACGACGCGCCGGGCGGGCAAGCGGCAATCATTGATTCGGTGCTCGGATACGACGGCCCGTCAGCCCGCACCAACACGCTGCTTGCCGACCAGTTGATCGACTTCGTCCGGCAACGTGAGTTGAGCGTCGATTGGATTCTGGAAACCCATGCGCACGCCGATCACCTGAGTGCTGGCGCCTACTTGCGCGACCGGCTCGGCGGCGGCAAGCTTGCCATCGGACGCGGCATCCTTGGTGTGCAGCAGCACTTCAAGCAGGTGTTCAATCTTGGCGACGAGTTCGCCGCCGACGGTCGCCAGTTCGATCATCTTTTTGATGCCAACGAATCGTTCTCCATCGGTGGATTGAACGCCTACGCGCTGGCCACGCCTGGCCACACCGACGACAGCCTGACCTACGTGATTGGTGACGCAGCGTTTATCGGCGACACCTTGTTCGCGCCAGATACGGGCTCGGCGCGCTGCGATTTTCCGGGTGGTGACGCTCAAAAACTCTACGCGTCCGTACAGTCCATTCTTGCGCTGCCCGCGCAGACCCGAGTTTTTCTTTGCCACGACTATCCTTCCGGCGGGCGTGAACCGGCTGCGGAAACCTCGGTTGCGGCGCAACGAGCAGGTAACAAGCATCTGCACACCGGGGTGGCGCTGGTGGATTTCGTCAAATTGCGCACGCAGCGCGACGCGACCCTGCCTGAGCCACTGCTGATCTTGCCCGCCCTGCAGGTGAATATTCGCGGTGGGCGCTTGCCGGCGCCCGACAGCAATGGCGTCAGCTATCTGCGCCTGCCACTCAATCAGATTGGAAAGCCCGCATGACTGGCTGGGTGAACGCGCTCGCCGGTGGAGCCTTGCTCGGCACCGCCGCCACGTTGTTGCTCTGGTTAAACGGGCGCATCGCTGGCGTCAGCGGCGTGCTGAATGGCGTGCTGACAGCCAAGCGCGGCGATGTGGCTTGGCGGGTACTGTTTTTGGGTGGCTTGATCGTCGGTGGAGCTGCCTATCTGACGCTGGTGCCCGCCGCATACGTGCCACGTAGCGACTTTCCGCTGCCCGCCTTGCTGTTGGCCGGCCTGCTGGTTGGCTTCGGCACGCGCATGGGCAACGGCTGCACCAGCGGTCACGGCGTGTGCGGGCTCGGACGACTGTCCATGCGCTCGCTGTACGCGGTGCTCACCTTCATGGCCGCAGCGATGGCTACGACCTTCGTAGTGCGCCACCTGTTGAGCGGATCATGACGCGCTATCTGTCAGCGGCCCTCGTCGCCGGCGTGTTGTTTGGCATCGGCCTCGCTATGTCGGGCATGACTGACCCCGAACGCGTGCTCGGATTTCTTGACGTGTTTGGCGACTTTGATCCGACCCTGCTGTTCGTGCTGGGTGCCGCAGTCAGTGTCACGGCGGTAGCCTTTCGATTTGTGTTGCGACAAGACAAGCCGCTGTTCGCCGACGCCTTCCAATTGCCCCGCGCGAAAGCGGCAGATCGACAATTGCTGGCTGGCGCGGCGATATTTGGCATCGGCTGGGGCATCGCCGGGTATTGCCCAGGTCCGGCGCTCGCCGGGCTCGGCGTGCTGTCGACCGAAGCCCTTTGGTTTGTGCCTGCCATGTTGGTGGGCTCGCTACTCCATCGCGCGCTCACAGGGCGCTGATGGCACCTCCCACGATCAGGAATAGACCATGATTCGCGTCAGCTTGCTCCCTCTCTTGATGATCGCCAGCGCGTCTTTGGCGACGGAAAAACTCAGTTCGCAGCCTCTACCAGCGCTGGCCAACGTTGCCAGCCCTGCGCCCAACGTCATCACCGCTGGCCGGCTGCAGGCCAGCGACATTCCGACGATTGCGGATGCCGGCGTTCGCCATGTCATCGACCTGACCACCGCAGCCGAGCCGCAGACCTTCGACGAAGCTCAGGCGGTGCAAATGGCGGGAATGCAGTATCACCGGCTGCCGATCAGCGGCAGCGCTGATCTGACCCCACAAAATGTCACGCGGCTGGATCAACTGTTGCGAGAAATCGGCACTGCGCCTGTCGTGATCCATTGCGGCAGCAGCAATCGAGTGGGAGCGCTTGCTGCCCTGCGCGCCGGCTCGCTGCGAGGTCTTTCAGTCGAAGCCGCCATCGCTGAAGGCAAGCGCTGGGGTCTCACCGGCTTGGAGCCTGCGGTTCGCGAGCGATTGCTGGAGTCCGAAGCCAGCCGGAGTGCCAAGCCGCCCGTCCAATAGTGGCTGAACCTGCAGGGTGGTATCGCATTCGGCTGCAACGACTGCCGCCACAGCAAGCACCCTCGCAAAACCGCATACAGCTCTTCACTCTCTAGCCGCTATTATTGGTGCGTACGCTGTCGGCAGACGGCCTTGCCACTTCCAATCCGAGGAACGCATCCGCGATGAAGATTCTGGTCGGTTTCAAGCGCGTGGTGGACTACAACGTGCGCATTCAGGTCAAGCCCGATGGCTCTGGCGTCGTCACCGACGGCGTCAAACTGTCCGCCAACCCGTTTGACGAGATTGCCTTGGAAGAAGCCTTGCGGCTGCGTGACAAGGGCGTCGCCACCGAGGTCATCGTTGCCACCATCGGTCCCGCCGACGCCGCCGCGCATTTGCGCAATGGCTTGGCGATGGGTGCCAATCGCGCCATCCATGTGGTCAGCGCCGATGCCATCCAGCCGCTCACTGCAGCGCGCGTTCTATTGAAACTGGTCGAGCGCGAATCGCCAGGCATCGTCTTGCTGGGCAAGCAAGCGATTGACGATGACGCCAACCAGACCGGGCAGATGCTGGCAACGCTGTGGGGCCGTCCGCAAGCCACCTTTGCGGGCAAGGTCGATGTCGCCGATGGCAAAGCCACCGTCGCGCGCGAAGTCGATGCCGGCATGGAAACATTGGCCGTCGAGCTGCCGGCTGTGATCACCACCGACCTGCGCTTGAACGAGCCGCGCTTCATCAAATTGCCGGACATCATGAAGGCCAAGAGCAAGCCGATGGAGACGATCCAATTGGCCGACCTGGGTGTCGAGCGCGGCGATTATTTGACCGTCAGCCACTACGCCGCACCACCCAAGCGCAGCAAAGGCGTGATGGTAAAGGACGCCGCCGAATTGGTCGCCGCGCTCAAAGCCAAAGGATTGCTGTAGGCCATCGCCCGCCAGCCTGCGCCCCACTCCCTCCGGGAGAGGGGTTGGGGTTCGTGTGTGCGGGGTAGTCCGAGGCAACCCCGGACCCTCACCCCAACCCCTCTCCCGGAGGGAGAGGGGCGCAGG
>JANNWF010000595.1:0-2858 GCA_031408455.1 Pseudoxanthomonas sp.
ATAAGGGCACGCTGCACTACACCGTTGGCCAACGCAAAGGGCTCGGCATCGCCGCCGCCGATCCGCTCTACGTCGTGCGCATCGAAGCCGACAAACGACAGGTCATCGTTGGACCACGCGCCAGCCTTGATGTGCACCACATCACCTTGCGCGGCGTTAATTGGCTCGGGCCCGATACACTCGAGACAACAGTCGGCGACGGTCTTGAGATCTTCGTCCGCGTAACGACGCAGCCGGGTCAGCTCGCCCAACTGCTCGGCGCCTTCCTTGGCTTCAGACGCCAGCACCATCCGCAGTACCGGCTCGGTGCTTGGATTGAAGCGCAATAGCACCGGCGGCTTCACTTCCAACGGCAGGCGCAGCACTTCGAGTTTGCCTCGAACCTCAAGCCCGGCCTTGTCCATGTCGGTCCCCCAGACAAACTCGAGCACGACATCACTTTGACCGGTACGTGATATCGAACGCAGCTTGCGCAGGCCTTTGACCACGCCGACCGCTTCTTCTATCGGCTCGGTAATCAGGTTTTCCATTTCCACCGGCGCCGCGCCGGTGTATTCGGTGCGCACAGTGATCGTCGGATAACTCAGATCCGGCAGCAGATTGACCTTCAGCTCATTAAGAGCGATGACGCCGAAAAGCACCATCGTGAAGGTCGCCATCGCGATCGAGACGCGACGGCGCGTGGCAAATTCAACCAGGTTCATTTTTCGTTGGCCTCGGCCAACTCTGCACTTTCCGGCTTCACCGGATCAGCGACTGCTGGCACCGGCGGATCGCCAATCACCTCGATCTTGGTGCCATCACGCACCGCCACTTTGCCGGCAGTCACAACGCGATCGCCTTCCTCCAACCCGCTGCGCACCTCGGCAAATTCACCGTTCAAGTAGCCGAGAACGATGCGTGTTTTTACCACTGCACCGGCCCGCACCACGTACACCGCGGTCTCTTCGCCTTCCTCCACCAATGCCAAACGAGGCACAGTTAAAGCATCGCCACGTTGCTCGTAAATTACCGCCAGACGTCCGAACATGCCCGGCTTGAGACGGCTCTCAGCATCGGTGAACGTGGCAGTGGCACGGAAAGTACCGGTGGCCGCGTCAACCACAGGGCTGATGCGATCAATCTTGCCTTCGACCAGAACACCCGGCAGCGCATCCACTGCCAAACTCACTGGCAATCCGACGCGCAGGGTTGCCAACTCCCGCTCCGGCACGTTGAGCACGGCTTCCAAACGCGCGGCATCGACGATTCGGAACATCGTCTGGTTGATGTTGACGAGATTGCCTTCCTTGACCATGCGTTGCGCGACGACGCCGTCAAACGGAGCCACCACGTCGGTGTAGGAAAGTTCGAGGCGAGCAATGTTGTATGCAGCACGTTGAGTCGCCACATCAAAACGGATGCGCTCGTTGGCATCGGCGGCAATGAGTTTGCGCTCGAACAATTCCTCAGAGCGCGCGTACTCGGCTTCCAACTTGCGCAACAAGGCTTCACTGCGAGCGACTTCCAAACGCGCGCGCTCGGGGTCGATCTTGGCCAGCGTTTGCCCGGCGCGCACCGGGTCGCCTTCTTCGGCATTCAACTGCAACAGCACACCCGAGGTCTTGGCGACGATCATCGCTTCGTTGGGGGCTTCGAGCGCGGCGGTGCTGATGTAGCTGGCGGCGATGCTGCGGCGCTCGGCGGTGGCCACTTCGACTGGCACGGGCTTGATTTCCTTGACCTCTTTGCCATCAGCCGTGGTCTCTTTTTTGCTCTCCTCTTTGCCTGGACCACCGCCACAGGCCGCCAACCCCAGCGTGGTCGCTAGCAGCAACCCCACTAATCCTGCACGGGGCAGCCACTGAGAAACAGAGGAGGAGGCGGCGCTGGCGCGATCAGGCAGGGACATGTCGGGGCTCTCGATGAGATATGGTGTAATAGTTACCTACAACACTATCGTTGTCAATAACGTAAACGCAACGATGCGCGAAATTTGTGTCGAACACAGGTGCAGGTAGTCACACAGATGGGCGACATCACAACTCGTGACGAATCGATGGTGTTGCCCCGCTTGACCAAAGAACCATCCTGAGTTGCTGAAGTAGGAGGCATTGAACCAGTCACAGGTTGCATGTGCTGGTGGCAAGCCGTGCCGGCTCGCTATACTTCGGCTTTCGCGCAAAGTCCGCCGTTGCGGCGCGAATCTGAATGATTCCGGAGTGACCATGACGTCTTTTTTTCGACCTGCCGCACTACTTGCCTGTTTTGCGCTGATTTCTTTTTCGGTAATTTCGCCCGCGGCAATCGCCGGCGACGCTGAAGCCGGTCGGCACAAGGTCTACACCTGCACGGGTTGCCACGGCATTCCGGGCTACAAGAATGTGTATCCGCATTACCACGTGCCGAAAATTGCCGGTCAGAATCGTGAATACCTGATTGCGGCGCTGACCGAGTATCAGAAGGGCGAGCGCAAGCACCCGACGATGCGGGCGCAGGCCGAGAGTTTTACCGCCGAGGACATCGACAATATCGCCACGTTTTTGGCCGGCATCGATGGTAGCCAGCCATGAATGCGCCGAACGGCACCAGCATCGTCATAACTTCTTCAGGAGTGCGCTCCATGCGCCTGCGGTTGCTCGCATCGATTTGCCTGCTGGCCACTTCAACGTTGGCGGTTGCTGACGGCACGGTTGAAGCCGGCAAGACCAAGTCGCAGGTCTGTCAGGCCTGTCACGGCACTGACGGCAACGGCACCGGTGATGGGCAGTACCCGCGTATCGCCGGGCAATATGCGGACTATCTCGCCAAAGCACTGCACGACTACAAGAGCGGCGCGCGCGCTAACGTCATCATGGCTGGGTTCGCAACCACGCTGA
>JANNWF010000596.1:0-12196 GCA_031408455.1 Pseudoxanthomonas sp.
TGTTGTAGGCACGCGCGAGACGGGTGATGGAGTCAAGCAGGATCACCACATCGCGCTTGTGTTCGACCAGACGCTTGGCGCGCTCGATCACCATTTCAGCTACTTGCACGTGGCGCGCCGCAGGTTCGTCAAAGGTCGAACTGACCACTTCGCCGCGCACGCTGCGCTGCATCTCGGTGACTTCTTCCGGACGCTCGTCGATCAGCAGCACGATCAGATGCACGTCAGGATGGTTGTGGACGATGGCTTGGGCGACGTTCTGCATCAACATCGTCTTGCCGGCTTTGGGCGGGCTGACGATCAAGCCGCGCTGACCTTTGCCGACCGGTGCCATCAAATCCAGGATGCGGCCGGTGATGTCTTCGGTGCTGCCGTTGCCACGCTCGAGTTTGAATCGCTCGCGCGGGAACAGCGGCGTCAGGTTCTCGAACAACACCTTGTTCTTGGACGCTTCCGGCGGCTCGGCATTGATGGTGCCGACCTTGTCCAGTGCAAAGTAACGCTCGCCGTCTTTCGGCGGACGAATCTTGCCGATCAAATAATCGCCGGTACGCAGGTTGAAGCGGCGGATCTGGCTGGGGCTGATGTAGACGTCGTCCGGACCGGCCAAATAACTGGCGTCAGCGGAGCGCAAAAAGCCGTAACCGTCGGGCAAAATTTCCAGCACGCCTTCGCCGGCCACGCCGTCGCTGGTACGTGTCAGCGCCTTCAACAACGCGAACGTGACGTCTTGCTTGCGCATCCGCGCAACAGCGTCGCCAAGACCAATTTGGTCGGCGATATCAAGCAATGACGTTGCCGTCATCCGCTTGAGATCGGTCAACGAATAGACCGGGAAATTGACCGGCACCTGGAACGCCGGCATCGGCTCTTGCCGCTCGGAGCGATCATCGCGATTGCCACGCTCCGGCTTGTCTTCAGGCAACGGTGGCCGACCTTCGCGATTGCGATTGCGTCGTTCGCGATGCCGGTTGCGGCCTTCGCGCGGCGGTCGGCCTTCATTGCCACCCGAAAATGATTGCTCGCCGCCGCTGGATTCACCAGACGACTCGTTGCCATTGCCCCCAGCAGAACCCTCCGCACCTATGTCGTTGGAGCTCGCGTTCGCTGGCGCTTGCGTAACTGGGGCTTGCGAGACTGGCGCTTGATTCGGCGAGTTGCTGTGACGAGGGTGCCGAGGCCGCTCAGGTGGAGAGCTTGCCGGGGCGACTGGCGCACTCTCGGGGGAAATTGCTGGAGTTTGCGCTTGCACCGGCTCTGGGCTGCTGACCGATTTGGCGGCCTGCGCATCTTCGGCTGCACTGGCTTGACGCGCCGCCTTGGCCACCTCGCGCGCCGTTGGTTGCCGTGGCGCCGGCGGGGTGTCATTGGCGGGCGCTGGGTTGGCAGCACTCACCGATTCGGTCACGGAAGGCGGCCTGACTGCTGGCGGGCCATCAGACCCAGGCGTTGCTTTGGAAGCAATCGCGCCATCAGACGCGCTGGCGCGCTCGGTCGGCGCGGATGCGCCGGACTCGGGGACATTTTCTTGCACGGGATTTAATCCTCGCAGGGTGCGAGCGACGGAGAAAGAGGGTGGTCGATGGGAGCCAAGCTCCGCAGACGAGCGAAAAGGTAGCACCGTAAATGCGCGGCAGTAAAGTGCTGACGCGGATTCCGGTTCACGATGGTATGCCGAATCGTGCCCAGAGCAGCCGAGCGAGCTCGGCTCTACACATGCGCGGGGACCGAATTTGCGGGGGCTTTTGTAGAGCGGAGCTTGCTCCGCTGCACTTGCAGGTCAGCGAATTACAGCGCGCGATCAATCAATTGCGTTAACTGCGTCTTGGTCACCGCGCCCACCTGCGTTGCCTGCACCTTGCCATCTTTGAACAACATCAAAGTGGGAATACCGCGCACCGCAAATGCACGCGGGGTTTTCTGATTGTGGTCGATATTGATTTTGATGACCTTGAGCTTGCCAGCATAGGTCTGCGCGATGTCATCAACAATTGGCGCGATCATTTTGCATGGGCCACACCACTCGGCCCAAAAATCGACCAAGACGGGCTCGCTCGATTGCAGCACTTGGGCTTCAAAATCGGCGTCTGACACTTCATGTACGTGCGGATTCAAGGCGTCACTCCAACGTTCTGGCCGCCGAGCGGCGACCGCATCGGCTACACTTGGGGGCGAAACCACGACCAGTCAAGCGCCGGACGCGGCCGCCCGAGTGTGCGGTGGCGGAGCCGGCGGAGCAAGCGCACTTTTGCGCCACCGAGATTTGAATGTCAGACCTATTCGAAAATTTACCCGAAGCTGCTGCTGAAACACCCGCCGAAAAGCCATCCGAAAAACCGCTTACCGACATCGCTTTTTCCAGTTTTGAGTTGCACCCCGCGCTACTTGCCGGATTGAGCAATGCGGGCTTCACCCGCTGCACGCCGATTCAAGCGATGACCCTGCCGATTGCCTTGCCCGGACGCGATGTCGCCGGCCAAGCTCAGACGGGCACCGGCAAAACCTTGGCCTTCTTGGTCACCCTCATCAATCGCCTGCTGACCCGGCCCGCGCTTGCCGAGCGCAAGCCCGAAGATCCGCGCGCGCTGATATTGGCGCCGACCCGCGAACTGGCGATCCAGATCCACAAGGACGCGGTGAAGTTCGGCTCCGAACTGGGCCTGCGCTTTGCGCTGGTGTACGGCGGCGTCGATTACGACAAACAACGCGAACTGTTGCAGCAGGGCGTGGACGTCATCATCGCCACGCCCGGTCGGCTGATCGATTACGTCAAGCAGCACAAAGTGGTTTCTTTGCACGCCTGCGAAGTCTGCGTGCTCGATGAAGCTGACCGCATGTTTGATCTCGGCTTCATCAAGGACATTCGCTTCCTGCTGCGGCGGATGCCGATCCGCACCGAACGGCAAACCCTGCTGTTCTCCGCGACCTTGAGCCATCGCGTGCTGGAACTGGCCTACGAGCACATGAACGAGCCGGAAAAGCTCGTCGTCGAAAGCGAATTCATCACCAATGCCAAAGTCCGCCAGCTGGTGTATTTCCCCGCCGACGAAGAAAAGATTCCGCTGCTGATCGGCTTGCTGACCCGCAGCGAGGGCCATCGCACCATGGTGTTCGTCAACACCAAAGTGTGGGTTGAGCGCGTGGCGCGCTCGCTGGAGCGCGCTGGCTTCCGCGTCGGCGTGCTGTCTGGCGACGTGCCGCAGAAGAAGCGCGAGTCGTTGCTAGGCCGTTTCCAAAAAGGCCAGCTGGATATTCTGGTCGCCACCGATGTCGCCGCCCGCGGTCTGCACATCGATGGCGTCAGTCACGTCTACAACTACGACCTGCCGTTCGACGCCGAAGACTACGTGCATCGTATCGGCCGCACCGCGCGCTTGGGTGCCGAGGGCGACGCGATCAGCTTCGCCTGCGAGCGCTATGCGATGAGCCTGCCGGACATCGAAGCCTTCATCGAACAAAAACTGCCAGTGGCTGCGGTCGAGGCCGACTTGCTGGTGCCATTGCCGCGTGCACCGCGCGCGCCATTGGCTGAAGGCGAGGAAGCCGGCGAGAGCGTTAGCGCCATCTTCCGTGAGGCACGCGAAGCGAAGGCGGCCGAGGATGAACGTCGCGGTGGCGGCGGTCGCAGCAGCGGTGGTGGCCGGAGTGGCGGTGGTCGCAACGACTCGGGTGGACCGGGTGCTCGTGGTGGTGGCGCGCGCAGTGGTTCGGGGCCGCGTCGTGACACTGGGCCACGTCCCGAGCGCACGCCGCGTCCGCGACACGAGATTGGTGACACCGCCGCTGAGCCGATCACGCTGAAAATTGCCGCGATCCCTGCCGCTCCAGCGGCAATCACCAGCGAGTTTGATGTGCCTGCCGACAGCACCCGCAAACCGCGGCGTCGCCGTGGTGGTCGTGGGCGTCGTCGTGATGGTGACAGCACGTCAGTCGATACAGGGTCGACCGGTCCGGTCTCGTCAGCAGCCATCACCGCGCCGATTCCCGCGGTCGTCGACAAGCCCAGCTTGCTGGGCCGGATCAAGCAAGGCCTGCGCGCCTTGGTCAAGCGGCCGCCGCGCGGCACGCATTGATTTCAGATCCGCTGGTTCCAAGAGCAGCGTCGCAGGAGCGACGCCCTCCCTGAAACCAAGCGTGGTAAGAAGGCCGCGCTCCCGCGCGGCTGCTTGTTGACGGGCGTGGAGAAAATCAAGGTGTTGCGCCGTAAACCTTATCCAATCTGCTACAGTTTGGCGACTTTTATCGACGCCGCAACGCATGGGTGACGCGGTCTTCTCTGATCGGATTTCAACGCGGCTCGCCGTCTTGGCCCCCGCCGCTCTGCTCACTGCCGGCGTTTGGCTGCTTTGGCAGTTGGTGAAGCTGATTTGGCTGCTGCTGGCCGGCCCGACCCTGCCGCCGCCGACACCATCCAACCTTCCGACACCGATGATGCAATCGGCGCAGCCCGCCGTGGATGTGGCGAAGTGGCATTTGTTCGGCGACCCCGGCGTGCGGCTCGATCTCGCCCGCTTGGCGCAGCAGGCCCCGGCCACCGCGCTCAAGCTGGTCTTGCGCGGCACCTTCAACGAAGACGCATCCAACGGCGGCTACGCCATCATCTCCGATGAGGCCGGTGTCGATAAGCGCTATCGCGTTGGCGACCAATTACCGGGCAATGCGCAGCTGATTGGGATCTACAGCAGCCGGGTATTGTTGCGCCGCGCGGGCATCGATGAGTCCTTGAGTCTGCCCAATTCGGAACCTGCAACAGGGCCATCTGGCCAACCGACTACCGGGCAGATACCCGCTACCGCAGGGATGGCCCAACCGCCGCAGCCAGTGCCCGCAGCGGCGCGTCCGGCCAATGCGCCGGCACCGTTCATCAATCCGAACATCAGCACCGGCATGCCGAGTATGGAATCGATTCGCGCGGCCACCGGCACAGACGTCGCCGAGCTTGCGAAACAGGTCAGCGTGTTTCCAGTACTCGAGAACGGGCGCTTCAGTGGTGTGCGTCTGAGCGTGGGTCGTGATTCCGACTTGCTCGACCGCGCAGGACTGCTGCCAACCGATATCATCACCGCGGTCAACGGCATTCCACTCGATGGCCCCGAGCGCATCGGCGAATTGACCGCTGCTTTGCGTGACACTCGTCAGCTCATGCTGGCGGTGCGTCGCGATGGCGCCACATTGCAAATTCCTGTTGGCTTGTAACAGCGTCGCCCAGCAAAAATCGATAGCTTGAAGAATTGGAAATCCGCATGACTCGACCGGCTTTGCAACCCACCACTCTCGCGCTGTGCTTGCTGCTGCTCGCGCCGGCCACACACGCGCAGATGGAGTTGGCTGCCACTCCGTTGCCGGCGCCGACGGTGATGGTGCCACAGGCCGCGAACGCGCCTGCGACGATCACACCCAGCAATCGCACCGGCCAAAGCACGACCATCAATCTGCAGGGCGCCGATATCAGTGCGCTGATCCAAACGGTCAGCGAGATCACTGGCAAGACCTTCATCGTCGATCCCGGCGTGGTCGGAAAAGTCACCGTGATCTCCGGCCAGCAAATGCGGGCTGATGAGGTCTACGAATTGTTCCAGTCGGTGCTGCGCGTACATGGCTATGCCGCGGTGCCGTCGGGCAACGTGGTGAAGATCGTGCCGGAAGCCATCGCCGCGCAGGACGGCGGTGCCTCCATCATGAGCAACAGCGGCGTCGATGAACTGGTCACCCAAGTGATTGAGGTCAAGCATGTGTCGGCGCAGGAACTGGTCACCTTGCTGCGCCCACTGATGCCACAGCAAGGCCACCTTATCGCGCACGGCAACAGCAACTCGCTGCTGGTGACCGACCGTGCCGGCAACGTCGAGCGCTTGCGTTCCATCATCCGCCGCATCGATACCTCAGCCGATGTGGAAGTCGAAGTGATTCCGCTGCGCCACGCCAGCGCCTCCGAAGTCGGCCGCACCGTGCTGGCACTGGAGCCACAGAGTGGCGGCGCCGCCGCCGCGCCAGGTGCGATGAAACTGATCGCCGACGCGCGCACCAACTCGATCCTGCTCTCCGGCGACCGCGCCCAACGCCTGCGCATGCGTGCCTTGGTCGCGCATCTGGACACGCCACTGGAATCGGGCGAGAACACGCAAGTGATTTATCTGCGCTACGCCAAGGCGGCCGAGCTGGTGCCGATTCTGGAAGGCGTCGCCGACACCTTGACCGGCACCGCCGCGAAATCCGAAGGTGCCAACCCGGCCACCATCCAGCCGCACGAAGGCACCAATGCGCTGATCATCACCTCGTCGCCGGCGGTGTTCCGCGATCTGTCATCCGTCGTCCGTCAACTGGATGTGCCTAGCGTGCAGATTTTGGTCGAGGCGATCATTGCCGAAGTCAGCGACGATCTTGCCGATGAGCTGGGGGTGCAGTGGCAGACCACCACCATCGACAGCGACGGTAACGGTGGCCTGACCAGCGGCGTGATTGGCGGAACCAATTTCCCCGGTGCAGGCGGAACTGGCGGCATCGTGGGCGCCTTGACCAATCCTTACAGCGCGGTTGGTGGCGGTCTCAATCTTGGCTATCTGAGCGGCACGGTGACCTTGCCGGGCAGTGACACGCCGCTGTTCCAAATCGGCGCCCTAGTCAAAGCCCTGCGTGGCGACGCCCGCGCCAACATGCTGTCGAATCCGTCCATCGTGACGCTGGATCACAAGCAGGCCGAGTTCAAGGTCGTGCAAGAGGTGCCCTTCCTGACCGGTCAATTCACCAATACCGGCGCCGGCGGCAGCACGCAACCGACCAATCCGTTCCAGACCATCGAGCGCAAAGACGTCGGCTTGATCCTGACCGTCACCCCGCACGTGAATGAAGGCAGCAGCGTGCGTCTGGACCTCAAACAAGAAGTCTCGTCACTGGCACCGGGCGTGGCTGGCGCGTCCGATCTGATTACCAACAAACGCGAGTTGACCACCAGCGTGATGGTCCCCGATGGCGGCTTGCTGGTGCTGGGTGGTCTGACTTCCGAGGAGACCACGGAGAGTCTGCAAGGCGTACCCGGTCTGTCGCGCATTCCTGTGCTGGGTGGCTTGTTCAAGTCACGCGCGGCCAAGCACAGCAAGCGCAATCTGATGGTGTTTCTGCGCCCGCGCATCTTGCGCGACGAAGCCACCTCGGCGTCGATTTCCAGCGAACGCTACAACTTCCTGCGTGCCGAGCAGCAGCGCATGAGCGAGAACAAAGAGCTGCGCTACAACGGCGACAAGCAACCCGTGTTGCCCGAGCTGCCGGAGGAACTGTTCCTGCCGCCGCCAGCGCCCGCAGCCACCACGGAGCCGCTGCGTGAGTGAAGTAGCGTGAGTGAAGTAGTAGCGGTGCCGACCGTTGCCGCGCCGACTCGGCCCGGCTTCGGTTTTGCCAAACGCCATGGCGCCACCGTTGTCGATTGGCAACCAGAACTCGCGGTCATCGCCTATCGGCCCGGCGTCAAGCCGGAAGTCATCGCCGAATTGCGCCGCCACTGTGGCGTGCCGCTGCGCTTGGATCGGATTGAAGCCAGCGCTTGGGAGCGCCTGCTGCGAGATCTATACGAGTCGGGCACCGACGACGCGCGGGCGATGGTGGCTGACTTTGATGACAGCCTCGATCTCAAGCAAATTGCTGATGCGCTGCCCGAACCGCAAGACCTGCTGGAAAGCGAAGACGACGCGCCGATCATTCGCCTGATCAACGCGATCTTGACCGAGGCGGTCAAGGAAAACGCTTCCGACATCCACATCGAGCCGTTCGAGAATCGCCTCGTGGTGCGCTTTCGTATCGATGGCGTCTTGCGCGAAGTGCTGGCACCGCAAAAAGCAGTCGCGCAGCCGGTGGTAAGCCGCATCAAGGTGATGGCCAAGCTCGACATCGCTGAGAAGCGCTTGCCGCAGGATGGCCGCATCGGCCTGCGCATCGCGGGTCGTCCGGTCGACGTGCGTGTGTCGACGATTCCTTCGGGTCATGGCGAGCGCGTGGTGCTGCGCTTGCTCGACAAGCAGGCCGGGCGACTGGATCTTTCGCAGCTCGGCATGGACCCGACCACGCTGGCGCGCATCGATCAGCTGATCCATCGCCCGCACGGCATTCTGCTGGTCACCGGCCCCACCGGCAGCGGCAAGACCACCACGCTGTACGCCGCGCTGGAGCGCTTGAACGACGCTACCCGCAACTTTCTGACGGTCGAAGATCCGATCGAGTATTACCTCGACGGCATCGGACAAACGCAGGTGAACGCGCGCGTCGAAATGACGTTTGCGCGTGGCTTGCGAGCGATCTTGCGACAGGATCCTGACGTGGTGATGGTCGGCGAAATCCGCGATCTGGAAACCGCCGAGATCGCCGTCCAAGCCAGTCTCACTGGCCATCTGGTGTTGTCGACCTTGCACACCAACAGCGCTGTCGGCGCGGCCACCCGCTTGCGCGACATGGGCATCGAGCCCTTCCTGCTCAGCTCGTCACTGATCGGCGTGTTGGCGCAGCGCTTGGTGCGCGTGCTCGACCCCGCCATCAGCGAAGCCTACACACCGACCGCGAATGACTGCGCCGCCTTTGGCCGCCCGTTTGATCCCAGCCTGAAGTTCTACCGCCCCGGCCCCACCGCCAGCGGCCGCAGCGCCGGCTATCGCGGTCGCGCCGGTCTGTACGAGATGGTGCTGGTCGACGAAGCCCTGCGCGCTGCCATTCATGATGGTGCCGGCGAGGCGGAGCTGACCAAACTCGCCCGTCTGCACACGCCTGCGATGATCGACGACGGCTGGACCAAGGTCTTGGCTGGAGTGACTTCGGTGGATGAGGTGCTGCGGGTTACGCGCGACGAGTAGTTGAAGGGCAAGACCCGATTGATTGCGGTAAGGGGCAATGACCGAAGGACATTGCGCCGCCGACCAGCATCGGCCGCAGCGGAGCAAGTTCGCACGCTGTGCGCGCGCCGTCGCTTTGCTCGGTCCGCTCTACAAGAGCTAATGAGCGCCGCTACTGCTCTTGTAGAGCCGAGCTTGCTCGGCTGCTTTACAGAATTTGCTGCAGCAATGCCCGTTGGTTGTTGGTCCCTACATGCTACGAATTGACGTGCGTAGATTAGGAGCCTCAATGCGGAGGCGCGAGGCTTTGGTTGATGCCTGATGAAAGCGCCGCCACCTACATCTTCGAATGATCCGTCGGCTTCGCGCGCGGTGTCGCGGCCGGTCCGGCCGGCGGCCGCGTCGCGTCGGGTTGCCGAATTCAGGATCTTGGCTGACCCGTGAAGCAACCGTGCCAGCAGGATTCGGATACCGGCCCGGATCAGCGAAGTCACCGGCGACGAGGTCATCGCGCTAGACCGCGCGCAACAACGACGCTACGAACTCAGACCGTCGGCAGTCGAAACGGTGACGAGGTCGGGATGATCGCGACCTCCGGCGCAGCCGCAAGGCCAGGCGACGAAGTGGCGGCGTGCGGCATGAGCATCACGCCGGCCAAGGCACCCGTCGATGCAGACATGCAGCCACAGGCGGCGCTGTTGCAGCAGTCCCTGCTCGAATCGGGGGAATTCGTATCGGTGGCAGTACCGTGATGATGCTCCGCGGGTGTCGATGGCACTGCGTCGGTGTGCGCATGGCGATGGCCAGCATCAGCGGCGGCGGCTGGGTCACCGACGATGGCACCCTCGGCATGGGTCATCGCACAGCCACCCGCCAAGCCATTGCATGCCAGCGCAAGACACAACAGCAGATGGAGAACAAAGCGACTCATGCGCTGCGCGAGAGGTTGCGCAGGGCTGGTGTTCAAGCGCAATGCGCGGCAGCCGGCGCATTTGGGCGCAGGCTGCGAATCGTGGTGACTAGCTCACGCTGGCTCAGCCAGCGCCGCCACGCTGCGCTTGGCCGGTGCCTTGCTCGCCGCAGCCTTTTTCGCAACCGCTTTTTTCGCCGCCGATTTGACAGCGGTCTTTTTGCCGACGGTTTTCTTGGCTGCAGCTTTCTTCGCTGGCGCTTTCTTTGCGACCGACTTGGTTGCCGTCGCCGAGCCAGCAACTTTCTTGACAGCGCCCTTTTTGGCCGGCGCTTTCTTGAATGCCTTGCCGCCACGGCCCGGCTTCGGCGGCGGCGCGGTCTCCATGATGGTTTCGCAGTCGGCCAAGCTCAGGCTGGCCGGCTCGCGATCCTTGGGAATGCGGCCATTGCGTTTGCCATCGGTGACGTAGGGGCCGTAGCGACCGTTGAGCACCTGGATATCGCTGCCTTCGAATTGCTTGATCAAGCGATTGGCGGCGATTTCCTCTTTCTCACGAATGCGCGCCAGCGCGGTTTCGAGATCGATAGTGTAGGGATCGTCCTCTTTCTTCAGTGAGGCATACACGCTGCCACGCTTGGCAAACGGTCCAAAGCGACCAATCGCAACGCTGACCGCTTCACCGTTATCCTCACCCAAGGTGCGCGGCAGCTTGAACAGCTCCAAGGCATCCGCCAGCGCAATCGTGTGCATGCTCTGGCCAGGACGCAGGCTGGCGTAGGTCGGCTTGTCACCGTCCTCGGTGGTGCCGATTTGCGCGAACGGCCCATAACGACCCAAGCGCACCGTAACCGGCTTGTTAGTCTTGGGATCAATGCCAACAACGCGCGCACCGGTGGCCTCGGAGCGGTCGACCGATTGACTCTTGTCTTCGACCAAGGCTTTGAAGGGCGTCCAGAAACGCGCCAACAGCGGCACCCAGTCCTCCTCGCCACGACTGACCGCGTCCAACTCGTCTTCGAGTTTGGCGGTGAAGTCGTAATCAACGTATTGGGCAAAGTGGCTGCTCAAGAACTTGGCGACGGCGCGGCCGACATCCGACGGCATGAAGCGCCGGCTATCCAGAAACACGTACTCGCGATTGAGCAAGGTCTGGATGATGCTGGCGTAAGTGCTGGGGCGGCCGATGCCGTATTCCTCCAGCGTTTTTACCAACAAGGCTTCGGAGAAACGCGGCGGCGGCTCGGTGAAGTGTTGATCGGCGACGATCGCCGCCAACGGCACTTTTTCGCCCACCCGCATGGCCGGCAGCTTGCGACCCTCGTCATCGTCTTCGGCCGTCTTGCTGTCCTTGCCTTCTTCGTAGACAGCCAAGAAACCCGGATCGACGACCGTGGTGCCGCTGGCGCGAAAGCTGTGCTCGCTGCCCGCAGCAAGATCCACCGACACCGTGTTCAAGGTCGCCGGAACCATCTGGCATGCGATCGCGCGCTTCCAGATCAGCTCGTACAGCTTGGCTGCATCTGGATCCAGATACGCAGCTACCGACTTCGGCGTGAGTGCGGCCGAGGTCGGGCGGATGGCCTCATGCGCTTCTTGCGCGTTTTTTGACTTGGTGCGGTATTCGTTGGCCTGCGCAGGCAGCGCCTGCGGCCCGAACTGACGCAGGATGACCTCGCGCATTTCGGTCACCGCATCATTGGCGAGGTGAGTCGAGTCGGTACGCATATAGCTGATCAAGCCGACCGTCTCGCCGTCGCCCAGCGACACGCCCTCGTAGAGCTTCTGCGCGATGCGCATGGTGCGGCTGGTCGAAAAACCGAGCTTGCGCGCCGCTTCCTGTTGCAGCGTTGAAGTGATGAACGGCGGCGACGGGCGACGCTTGCGCTCTTTGCTCTGCACGTCTGCCACCACCAGCGCACTGCCGGCAGCGGCGACCAATCGCTGGCGAGCCGCATCGGCGGTGACCCGGTCGGTAATGTCGAACTGTTCGTACTTGCGACCATCAAGCCGCGTCAGTCGCGCATTGAAAGGCTGCGCGGCGTGCGCGAGCTGCGCTTCAAAACTCCAGTATTCGCGCGCAATGAACGCTTCGATCTCTTCTTCGCGCTCGACAATCATGCGCAGCGCCGGGCTTTGCACGCGGCCTGCGGACAAACCGCGCTGCACCTTGCGCCACAACACCGGGCTGAGATTGAAACCCACCAGATAGTCGAGCGCGCGACGCGCCTGCTGCGTATTGACCAGATCGGTCGCGAGCACACGCGGATTGGCGACCGCTTCTTTCACCGCGCGCGGGGTGATTTCAGTAAAGACCACGCGATGCAGTTGGCGGCCTTCCAGCAAGCCGCGTTCTTTCAGTATTTCCGCGATATGCCAGCTGATCGCCTCGCCTTCGCGATCCGGATCGGTTGCCAGATACAACGAGGGGGCGCTGCGCGCAGCGCGGGCGATGGCTTCGACGTGTTTCTCG
>JANNWF010000597.1:0-7729 GCA_031408455.1 Pseudoxanthomonas sp.
TTGTTGGTCTTGCCCTTGAAGATGCCGCAGCCACTGACGAGTACCAGCGATGCCATCACCAGCGACACAAGGCGCAAAGTCATGATCAAGATTCCTTGCCGCTGGCTTCGATAACCGGGGCCACTGGATTTAGGTCCGGCACTTTGCCGCCCAGATCAACCAATTTCATTTCAACCAGCCGACGCGAAGGAGCCGCTTCGTCCAGCTTCTCCAAGGAAGTGGTGTACGCCTTACGCGCCGCTTCAGCATCACCCATAGCGAGCAGAGCATCGCCTCGCAATTCTTCGGAGACGCCCTGATAGGCATCAACCGGCAGTGATTTGAGCGCGTCCAGTGCGGCCTGATGCTCGCCCGCGCCCAACTGCGCACGTGCCAAACGAACTCGCGCCAAGCCAGCGAGGGCAGCGTCTGGCGCCAACTCGACGGCTTTCTTCAAACTTGCGATGGCACCTTCGGTTTCACCGGCCTCAAGCAACTGATCGGCGCGTGCGAGGGCAGCGAAAGCCGCGTATGGAGTGTCAGCGAAGTCCTTGCTAAGCGACTGCGAGACACTGTCGATCGTGTCTCGATCTTTGCGCTCGACCGCTTCCACCAGCGCTTGATACTGACTCGCAGCATCGATTCGATGTTCGACTTTGGAATTGCCCCACCACTGCCAACCAAAGATGCCGGCAAGCCCGATTGCAATGCCGCCGATGATGGCGCCGCCATTGTCGCGAAGCCAAGCGCGGACGCGCTCGCTTTGTTCGTGTTCGTCCATCAAATCAATTGCCATGACAATCTCACTGCGGGCGCGTGCACGCTGACTGCGCCGAAGGTTAGGAAGGATGGGGCGGCGAGGTGAGCCTCGCCTGAACCGCGTGAAATGAACCCTGCGAAGTGAGCTGAGTTGAATCAGCCGCCGCTGGGCTTCAATTCGCCGCCGGAGGATACCGCAAAGCGGGCCACATTGGCCCGCTGGTATGGAGCCAACTGCAAGCGTTGGCCGTCACGTATCACTTCGACGACGCTGGCGTTTCCGAGCGCCACCTTGGCGACACTTCCGCTTGAATAATGCTTTTCGCTGCCACCGCGGACAACGCCAAATTCCAAGCGATTGCCGTCGTGATCGGTGATTTCAACCCAACTATCGCCACGAAACCGCAACAGCCAACCATCGGCATCCAAGCTAGGCTCAACGCTAGTCACCGGCAAGCTGTCTGCTTCATTTCGCGCGCCAATGAACGGAGCAAAGGAGGCAACTACCGCCATGTCAGGTTCGACTGCGATGGGAATGCCAGCACTGCGCACCGCAAGTGCGCCAGCCAAATCCGCGGGCGGACCGACGAACGCCGCGTCCATTTGGAGAGTGGCTTGAGGTTTTACCGCTTGCGTGCCAACCGGAGCCACGTCCAGTGAACGCAGGGTTACTGGCTGCACCGGCAACCGCTCCTCGGTTGCTAGCCAAATCACCGGCACGACGATTGAAGCGGTCAAAACGATGGACGCAGCGCGCCGTGCGTAGCGATCAAACAGAAACCGTCCATGCGACACATGCGAGGCACTATGCAGTTGCGGAGCCGGGTCAACGTGGCTCGGCATCGCATTGGCGACGACAACAGTTGGCAAGCCCACTAGGCGTGCGTAGCTGGTCAGGTAGCCCCGCGCATAAACGGCCGCTCCAAGGCGATCGAAATCGTCGCGCTCGATGGCCTCAATGAGCGACACGGACATGCGCAGCTTGGTCGCCGCATCAGCCGGGCTCAGCCCCAACGCTTCGCGACCCGCGCGCAAGCGCGCGCCCAGCGAGCTGTTCGTTGTTGCTAACGACACTGACGACAAGTCAGAGGTCATGACGAAGGCGTTCCTTCCGTTTCGGTGGCAGGCGTGTACTGGGGGAAATCGCGGGCCAATCGGCTGCGATAACTCGCCGCACCTTCTGCATTACCCAACTTGTCTTCGATCAATGCCCCAAGGTCCAATGCTTCCGCGCTGGCCACTTCGGCATTGGCCTCGTAGCGCTGCAGAAAAGCTCGCGCCCGCAACAAATCTTTCTTCTGCAGATGAATTCGCGCCAACTCAAACAGCGCGGCCGAATTCTTCGGCTCCAACTTAAGCGATTGCCGTAAAAATGCCTCTGCGCGATCAATTCGCCCTGCCTTCATTGCGCAAACTCCAGCATTGGTGCTGGCGACCGCTGGCGTTCGATAGAACGGATCTTCGAGAGCGCGTTGGAAGTAAGGATCAGCTTCATCGAAGCGCCCAACGCTGCAAAGAAACGCACCGTAGTTGTTGTTGACCGAACCATCCTCCGGCTTCAACTTGGTGGCCTTCAGATAAAATTCTTCAGCCGCTTTGGGTCGATTGATGCGTTCACTCAACACCGCCATCAAGGTATGTGCATCCACCGAGCGGGGGTTCAATTCGAGCGCACGCTTCAGCTTGTCGCGCGCCGTTTCCAGCTCACCCTCCGACAAGTAGCCTTGCCCAAGCTTGACCTGCAGATTTGCTGCGTCTTCGGCCGCCTGATTCTTATTCACGAGTTTCGAGTTGTCGGCGCCGCCACTTCCTGCGCAACTCGTCAGCACAAGCAAGCAAGAAAAAAGCAAGACGGCGATGCGGAAGTCAAGCTGCATCAGAGACACCCTGAGTCGGATCACCTGACGCTTCCAACTTGCGTTTGAAGTCAGCCTGTCGACGGGTTCGATCCATTACTTGCCCTTTGAGCTGGCCGCAGGCGGCATCAATATCGTCACCGCGAGTGCGTCGCACGGTAGTCATCACGCCAGCGTCTAGCAAAATAGTTTGGAAGGCCCGTATATCGGTTTCAGTAGAACGCTCAAATCGCGTGCCCGTGAAAGGATTGAATGGAATGAGATTGACTTTGGCTGGCAACCGCCGCATCAACTTCACCAGTTGGCGGGCAAGCTCGGGCCGATCATTCACGCCCTTCATCATGGTGTATTCAAAGGTCACGGACTCGCGCTTCTTGCGCTCGGCGTAGCGTGCGCATGCGGCAAGCAGCTCGGCTATCGGGTACTTTTTATTGAGAGGCACCAACTCGCTGCGCAGCTCATCGTTAGGAGCATGCAGCGATACCGCCAACGACACGTCACTTTCAACCGCCAGCCGATCAATCATCGGCACCAGGCCTGCGGTCGAAAGCGTCACCCGCTTGTTGGCAAGTCCCAAGCCGAGATCATCCCGCATCACGCTCATTGCGGTGACGACGTTATCGAAATTGAGCAGTGGCTCGCCCATTCCCATCATCACGACGTTGGTGAGCTTGCGTTGCCGATGCGGGACATTGCCCAAATGTTTGGCGGCAACCCAGACTTGACCGACGATTTCGGCCACGCTCAAATTGCGATTGAAGCCCTGTGTGGCCGTCGAACAGAACTGGCAATTCAGGCCACAACCGACTTGGCTCGACACACACAAAGTGCCGCGGCCTTTGTCGGGAATGAATACCGCCTCGATCGCATTGCTGCGATCCATGCCCAGCAACCACTTGTGCGTTCCGTCGATCGAAGGCTTCTCGAAAACTATCGTCGGCGGCACCACCTCCGCGGCTGCTTCGAGTTTTTCGCGCAACGGCTTACCGAGGTCGGTCATCAAACCGAAATCGGTGACTTGGCGGTGGTAAATCCACTTCATTACTTGGTGCGCACGAAAACGTTGCTCACCCAAGGTGTCAGCAAAGAAGCGCTCAAGTCCGACGCGGTCCAAGGCCAGCAGGTTCTGCCTGCCACTGGCCACCGCAACCGCTGGTGCGTTTATCGCGGTCAAGTCCCGCTTCAACACCACGCCAGCAGTGGCAAGCTCAGTTTCAACGGGATCGCTGACCGAGCCAGGCGCGTCGCGGCGTAGCGAAGGCGCAGGCAGCGCAGCTGCCGTAACCGCGAAGCGGTCGATTGCAGTCTGCACGGCGCTCGTATCGGCGGGCATCATCGACATCTGCTCCGCTTAGCGCGGGCACAACTCCGTCGCGGAGAAAAAGTAAGCGGCTTCAGTGGCGGCGTTCTCTTGCGAATCCGAGCCGTGCACGGCATTGGCGTCGATGGACGATGCGAAGTCGGCGCGGATGGTCCCCGGCGCCGCGTCTTTAGGATTGGTCGCGCCCATCAGCTCGCGATTCACTGCTACTGCGTTTTCCCCTTCCAACACTTGAATCATGACTGGGCCTGAGATCATGAACTCAACCAAGGCCGCGAAGAACGGGCGCTCGCGGTGAACGGCGTAAAAGCCTTCCGCTTCTTTTTTCGACAGGTGCTTCATCTTCGCCGCGATGACCTTGAGGCCAGCTTTCTCAAAACGAGCGTAGATCTCGCCGATGACGTTTTTGCCGACAGCGTCAGGCTTGATGATCGAAATGGTGCGCTCCAGCGCCATAAAAACTCCAAAATTCAAATGGGAAAATGTCAAGGATTTGTGTCAGTCACTGTGATAGACAAGTGACGACTGGGGTAGTAATCCCGCCAAGAGTAGCATTCAAGCGCCGGGAAATACAGGGAAAAGCCTACCGCACCCAGTGATACGAGTGCCGCTATGAGTGGGCAAAGTCATGCTGCCGACGCACTGAATCTATAGGCTTGATGGACTCAACCTTTCGTTGACGACCCCATCCACGTCAGCGTATCTTCAACCTTTCAAACAATCGTTTGAACTGCCTTGACGACACCGCATTTTTCAACCAAAGAACGCATTCTCAGCGCGGCAGAGCGATTGTTCGCCGAGCGCGGCTTTGCTGAGACATCGCTGCGCGAAGTCACCAGTCGAGCCGATGTCAATCTGGCTGCGGTCAATTACCACTTCGGCTCGAAGAGCAACTTGGTCAATGAAGTGTTCCGGCGCCGCTTGGATGACTTGAGTGCGCGCCGAATCAGCGCGTTAAAGGCAGTCGAAGTCGATCACGCGGGCTCACTGGACCGAGTGCTGGGCGCGTTCATCGAACCGGCTCTCGCACTCAGCGTTGATCGCCAAGGGGGCTCCGCCTTTGTTCGCGTTATCGCGCGGGCGTACGCCGAGAAGGACGACAGTCTGCGTAAGTTTCTCTCGGACAACTACGGCCATGTCATGCGCGAATTCGCGCGCGCGATCGCTGTATGCCTTCCCGATTTGTCGCGCGAACAGCTGTATTGGCGACTCGACTTTCTTGCCGGCGCACTCACCTATGCGATGGCTGATTTTGGCCAGATCAAGCGCCCCGGCAACGTCAGTGAGAAGGCCCACTGTGAGCGGGCGGCGGCCGAACTCATTCGATTCACCGCAGGCGGTTTGCGCGCCAGCTAGGCGCGGATCACACACGCTCGCGTTTCCCCACCACTCAGCCAACGGAATAACGCCATGTCAGACACACTTCGAATTCGCAAGGTCGCCGTGCTTGGCGCTGGCGTCATGGGCGCGCAAATCGCGGCACATTTGGTCAATGCCAGCGTGGACACGGTGTTGTTCGATCTCGCCGCAAAAGAGGGCGACCCAAATGGCATCGTCAATCGCGCCATCGCGGGACTCGGCAGGCTGTCGCCGTCGCCGTTTGCTTCAAAGTCGTTGGCCGAGTGCATCGTGCCGGCCAACTACGACCAGCATCTGGCATTGCTGTCTGAGTGCGATCTGATCATCGAAGCCATCGCTGAGCGGATGGATTGGAAGCTCGACCTGTATCGGAAAATCAGCCCCCACATCGCCGCCCACGCCGTCGTCGCTTCCAATACATCCGGACTGTCGATCAATGCGATGGCTGATGCGCTGCCAGAATCCATCAAACCGCGTTTCTGCGGCGTGCATTTCTTCAACCCGCCGCGTTACATGCACTTGGCAGAACTGATCGCATGTCATGGCACCGACAGGTCAGTGTTGCATGGGCTGGAGGCGTTTCTGACCAGCACGCTAGGCAAGGGCGTCGTCTATGCCAAGGACACGCCCAATTTCATCGGCAATCGCATCGGCGTGTTTTCGATCCTCTCCACCATGCATCACACGCAAGCATTCGGATTGGGCTTTGACGAGGTCGACGCGCTGACCGGCCCGCTGCTCGGCAGGCCGAAGTCAGCGACCTATCGCACCTCGGACGTGGTCGGACTCGACACCATGGCCCACGTCATCAAAACTATGGCAGATACCTTGCCGGACGATCCGTGGCACAGCTACTTCAAAGCGCCGGATTGGCACAAGGCGCTGATCGCCAAGGATGCACTGGGACAAAAGACTGGCGCCGGCATCTTCACCAAGCGCGGCAAAGATATCGTCGTGCTCGATCTCGCGAAGCAAGACTATCGACCGGCGACGGCGGTCGCGGCTCCTGAAGTGCTGGAAATCCTCAAGCTCAAAAATCCAGCGGAGAAATTTGCTCGTCTGCGCGCCAGCGAGCATCCGCAAGCCCAGTTTTTGTGGGCGATGTTCCGTGACCTTTTCCACTACAGCGCTTATCACTTGGAGTCGATCGCCGACACCGCGCGCGATGTCGACTTCGCCATCCGCTGGGGTTACGGTTGGGCGCTGGGACCGTTCGAGACATGGCAAGCCGCCGGCTGGAACGAAGTCATCGGCTGGATCAGCGAGGACATGGCGGCGGGCAAGTCGATGAGCAATGCGCCGCTGCCGGCCTGGGTAACCAGCGGTCGTCAGGGCGTGCACTCAGCCGAGGGCAGTTTCAGTCCGGCGAGCGGCAAACAAACTCCGCGCTCCGACTTGGCGGTGTATCAGCGCCAGCGCTTCCCAGATCCGGTCCTGGGCGAGCGTCCTGCCAGCGGCTCAACGGTGTTTGAGACCGATGCGGTGCGCTGTTGGACAGATGGCGACGGCGTCGCCGTGCTTGGCTTCAAGACCAAGATGAATACGGTCAATGACGGTGTGTTGGCCGGCATCAAACAGGCAGTCGATGTCGCCGAGCGCGAGTTCAAAGGCTTGGTGTTGTGGCAGGCGAAAGAACCATTTTCAGCCGGCGCGGATTTGTCTGGCGCGATGGGCTCGCTGCAAGCCGGCAGGATCGACGAATTCGAAGCCATGGTGGCGAGCTTCCAGGCCACCAGCCAGTGCATCAAGTATTCGACAGTTCCGGTGATTGCCGCAGTGCGAGGCATGGCGTTTGGCGGCGGTTGCGAGTTCCAAATGCACTCCGCACGGACGGTGGCGGCGCTGGAGAGCTATATCGGTCTGGTCGAAGCTGGCGTTGGCCTGCTGCCCGCCGGTGGTGGTCTGAAAGAAATCGCGGTCCGGGTTGGCAACAGCGTCGGCGCAGGTGGCGATGTGTTCGCTGGCTTGAAGGTCTATTTTGAAACGATTGCGATGGCCAAGATCAGCAGTTCCGCGCTCGAATCAAAAGACATGCGCCTGCTGCGAAGTGACGACATCGTGGTTTTTCACGCTCATGAATTGCTGCATGTGGCTCGTCGGCAGGCCTTGGCGATGGCTGAATGCGGCTATCGCCCGCCACTGCCCGCTCGCCGCATCCCGGTTGCCGGCGACGTGGGCATCGCCACCTTCAAGATGATGCTGGTCAACATGCTGGAAGGCGGCTTTATCTCCGAGCACGACATGGAAGTTGCCACCCGTATCGCCACCGTGTTGTGCGGCGGTGAAGTGGATCGCGGCTCACTGGTGGACGAAGAATGGTTGTTGCGTCTGGAACGCGAGCACTTTGTGGCCTTGGCGCAGATGCCGAAGACACAAGCGCGGATCATGCATACGTTGACGACGGGGAAGCCGCTTAGGAACTGAAGGTACGCCGGGACTAGGGACTCGGGACTCG
>JANNWF010000598.1:0-7612 GCA_031408455.1 Pseudoxanthomonas sp.
GTGGCAGACTTTTTGCCACGCCCCGATGGCGTCAGCTGTGATCGCAGGCTGGCGTTTGGGGCAAACACACCGTGGAACCGGGTGAAGTGCGCGCGTGGCGGCGGCACCAGCGCGGCAGCTTGGCGATAAAGTCCACCGCATTCCATTCGACATGCGTGGTGCCGTTGCGCCACGGGGTCTTGAGTTCGTAACGCACCCTTCCCTGCGGCGAGATCGACAGCCGCTTTTCGCTGATCGCCGGGCGCGTGATGTACCGGCACAACTTTTCCAACTTCTGGCTTTCATGTGCCTCAGCCGCCACGCCCGCATGCAGCGAGAGTCCGCCGACCTTGCCGGCGTCGCCTTCCAGCAGACCGCCGTCACCGGGCAGCGTTTGCAGGGTGACGACTTTGCGTCCGGCCTGCGCGCCAGTAGCGATGCGGTAGGTGATCGAACTCATCCGCAGCGCGTCCATGCCGTCATCGCTACCCGCGCTGTCGGACAGGAATACGGATTCGTCTTCACCTTCAAGCCAGCCTTTGCGCGTCAGATGCCGACACACCCGGTGTGCGATGGTATCTGCCAGGTGCGTCAACTGCGCGGAGGTCGGAGCGCGGGTGCGATGCAGGCGTGGTTTGCGCTGCGGCGGCGCTATGGTTATCTCATACACGCCGGCGAGCCACAGCATGTGGAAATGGATGTTGAGGTTGAGCGCGCTGCCAAAGCGCTGGATCAGCGTCACTGCCCCGCACTGCGCGCTGGCGCGCTCGACGCCCGCTTGATCCGCCAACCAGCCGGCGATCACGCGATGCACGATCGCCAGCACCGGGCCGATGGCCTCCGGTTTGCTGGCGAACAGGAAGCGCAAGGGGTAAGGAAAACTCAGCACCCACTGCCTTACTGGGCGCGGGCCAAACACCTCCTCCACCAAGTGCCGCGCCGACTCTGCCATGCGCCGCACGCCACAACTGGGGCAGAACCCGCGCTTCTTGCAGGAAAACGCCACCAGCCGCTACTCCGGGCATCCTGCCCTCCGCCCTTCGGGCCAGCCTACGGCTGTTCAAATTCGCTCCAGGCGAATTTGTCCGCATGGCACTGCTCGCACACCACACGCAGGAAGCCGTGGTCGAGCACACCGCAACGCAGGTATTCCTCGAATTCCTCGCGCACGTGCTTGGAAAGCGAGCGGTCTTCCGCCTCAAGACGTGCAATGAAATCCGGGTAGTGCGTCTACATCAGCGCGCACAGCAGCGTGCGCTCGGGAACATGGCGCGCGTAGCTCGGCGCGGCCTGGCTGAATGGCTTGGCATTCGCGCACCTCTTGGCGACCATTAGATCGTTCCACTAAACAGGAGGCATGCGGCGTTGGATGGGCGAGTATCGGACCCGCCAAAACTACGCAAGGCCGCCCAATCTAGTGAGAGTCGCGCAGCCGAACGTCAAAAACGTTTCGCGGCACCGGATCACCGCTCCCACATAGGCAAGGCAAAGGAATCCCAAGTGTCCCTGCCGTCGAGTCCGGTCGCGAAAGTCCGGATGCCTGCAATCAATTCCGGAAAAACTCAGGAGAAAACAAAAAAGGCCACCCGAAGGTGACCTAAGTCTTTGCTTGTGTGGCGTCCCCACGGGGATTCGAACCCCGGTCGCATCCGTGAAAGGGATGTGTCCTAGGCCTCTAGACGATGGGGACAGTTCCTTCCAGTTTTTTGGTGGAGCCAGCCGGGATCGAACCGGCGACCTCTACAATGCCATTGTAGCGCTCTCCCAGCTGAGCTATGGCCCCACTGCTGGAAAGCACGCAAGTATAAAAACACATCGGCCATCGGTCAAGCATTTGCGACAACTGTCATTCGCTGCGCTTGAATGCTGCGAAGCGCGGGCGAGGCAGTCGGCTTCAAGGTGAAGTGCGAATGACCTTGTTCGGCGAGGTATTCCAGCCATTTCGATAGAAATGCGTTCATCCGCAAGCGATGGCCGATGACGGTACGGGCATCGGCATCCAGACCCAACACGTCTTGCCAGCGCGAGCCGACGTAGCAATGGGTCACCTCTGCCATTTTCGCGTCACGGTAACAGCGCAGATAAGCCGACGGGTCGGGCTGGCCCGTGACTGGGTCTCGCAACTCATAGGTCAGATACAGCTCGACCGTGTAGGGATGGCGCTCGACGATGTCCAGACGCAAATCCAAGCCGTCATCCACGCTGGATCGATATGACGAGGCCTGCAAACTCTCGACCCAAAACAAGCGATGCAGGCGCTGGTAGTTTTCGCCATACAAGCCCATCAAGTAACCGAACCGACTGGGCGGCCTTGGCAACTGGATGGAGGACTTGCTGATCATTGCGGTGCTTCAACTCCGGGTTTCGTATTCGGTATGACCTTAGAACATGTGCTTGTCGATGCCAAGCGATGCCAGCATCTTGCTCGCAATTTCTTCGATGGAAGTGTGCGTGGTGCTGAGAACGGGTATGCCCTCTTGCCGAAACAGCGTCTCGCCTACCGCCACCTCGCGCCGACAGCGATCGAGATTGGCGTAGGCACTGCCCGGCCGACGCGCCTCGCGCACCTGTTGCAAGCGCTGAGGGTCGATGGTCAGACCAAACAGTTTCTTGCGGTGCGCGCGCAATTTGCGTGGCAGCTCGCCTGATTCAAGGTCTTCATCGGTGAGCGGATAGTTGGCCGCGCGGACGCCAAAATGCAGCGCCAGATAAAGACAGGTTGGCGTTTTTCCCGAGCGCGATACACCCACCAGAATGATTTCAGCCTCGCCATAGTCGAGATCGACGCCATCATCGTGAGTCAGGGCGTAGTTGGTTGCATTGATCCGAGCTTCGTATTGCCCCAGATCGACCATGCCATGAGCGTGTCCGACGAGAGGTTCGCGCTTGACGCCAAGCTCTTGCTCTAGCGGTGCGATAAATGGCAAGAACGCATCCAATATCAGCGCGCCACTCTCGCTCAGGATGGCCGACAAGGCGGCGTCGACACAGGTGTTGACCACGACCGGGCGGCAACCGCTGAGCTCGCCGGCTAGCCGGATTCTGGCGGAGGTCTCTCGAGCTTTTTCGGCACTATCGACAAATGGCACCCGTACGCTTTGGAATTCCACGCCGGCAAACTGGGTCAACAAGCTGTGGCCGATGGTCTCGGCGGTGATGCCGGTGCCATCAGACACATAGAAAACGGGGCGTGCCTGCGTCATTTCTCACACACCTGCGGGGGCCATTGCCCGAGTGTAGGCCAGCTCGGCGATATCCGTAACCGGGCTTGTTTGCGCTTACGCTGCACCGCATCATTGGGGGCTGGTCGGCGAACCGCCTACCGCCTTGTGGTCGCTGGACGGCGCTCGGCTGCCCTGCCCCGTTGACCCATTCGCTACATCACTGAAGTGGAGCTGCGCCGTTGAACGCATACGTCCTCTGGCTGAACGCGCTTGGCTTGAACGATATCGATCAAGTCGGCGGCAAGAACGCCTCGCTTGGCGAGATGATCGGAAACCTGGCGCAACTCGGCGTATCGGTGCCAGGTGGTTTTGCGACCACTGCCGATGCATTTAAAGAGTTCATCGCTTTTGAAGCGTTGGCGCAACGCATCCAAGACCGCTTGGCTTCACTGGACGTCGAAGACGTCGCGGCCTTGGTCAAAGCGGGACAAGAAATCCGCCGCTGGATCATCGAGGCACCGTTGCCGCCGACGCTGGACACAGCCGTTCGTGATGCCTACGCCCAACTCGGCGCCGACGCCGGTCAAGCCGACGTTGCGGTCGCCGTGCGTTCCTCGGCCACTGCAGAAGACCTGCCAGATGCCAGTTTCGCCGGTCAGCAAGAGACATTTCTCAACGTCAGCGGCGAAGAGAACGTCGTCCGCCGCGTGAAGGAAGTTTTCGCCAGCCTGTACAACGACCGCGCCATCGCCTACCGCGTGCACCACGGCTACAAGCACGAGGAAGTGTTCTTGTCGGCGGGCATTCAACTGATGGTGCGCTCGGATATTGGTGCCGCTGGCGTGTTGTTTACTTTGGATACCGAGTCTGGATTCCGCGATGTGGTGTTCATCACATCGAGCTATGGGCTGGGCGAAAACGTCGTCCAAGGCGCGGTCAATCCGGACGAGTTCTACGTCTACAAGCCGACCCTGCGCAGCGGCCACATGGCCATTCTGCAGCGCACGTTGGGCTCGAAAGAGATCCGCATGGTGTATTCCGACACGCCCGGCGAGCGAGTGCGCAACGAAGACACGCCGCTCGCGCTGCGCCAGCAATTTTCGCTGACCGATGCGGATGTGCATGAGCTAGCGAAACAGTCGTTGACCATCGAAGCCCACTACGGCCGGCCCATGGATATCGAGTGGGCCAAAGACGGCATCACCGGCAAGCTCTACATCGTGCAGGCGCGGCCGGAGACGGTGAAATCACGCGCCAAGGTCAATCAGATCGAGCGCTATCACCTGGAACGCCGCGGCGACGTGCTCAGTGAAGGCCGCGCCATTGGCAGCAAGATCGGCAGCGGCGTCGCCCGCGTCGTCCGCAGTTTGGCCGAGATGAGTCAGTTCCAAGCCGGCGATGTGTTGGTAGCCGATATGACCGATCCCGACTGGGAACCGATCATGAAACGCGCTGCCGCCATTGTTACCAACCGCGGCGGTCGCACCTGCCATGCGGCGATCATTGCCCGCGAATTGGGCGTGCCAGCGGTGGTCGGTACCGGCGATGCAATGCGCAAGATCGCCAATGGTCGCGCCATCACGGTGAGCTGTTCGGAGGGCGACACCGGCTACATCTACGACGGTTTGATCGGTTTTGAGCGCGTGGTAACCGACCTCGGCAACATGCCGCCGGCGCCGCTGAAAATCATGATGAATGTCGGCAACCCCGAGCGCGCGTTTGACTTTGCCCAGTTGCCCCATCAAGGCATTGGCTTGGCGCGCTTGGAGTTTGTCATTGCGCGGCAGATTGGCGTGCATCCGCGCGCGCTGCTCGAATACGAGAAGCAGCCCGCCGACATCAAAGCCAAAATCGACGTGCTGATCGCCGGCTATGCCGACCCGGTGACCTACTACGTGGATCGCTTGGCCGAAGGCATCGCCACGCTCACCGCTGCGTTTGCGCCCTACCCGGTCATCGTGCGGCTGTCGGATTTCAAGTCCAACGAATACGCCAACCTGCTTGGCGGCGCGCAGTACGAACCGCACGAAGAAAACCCGATGCTCGGGTTTCGTGGTGCTTCGCGCTATGTGCATCCCGACTTCCGCGACTGCTTTGCGCTGGAGTGCCGCGCGGTGCAGAAGGTGCGCGTGGAAATGGGCCTACGCAACTGCTGGATCATGATTCCCTTCGTCCGCACCCTGGAAGAGGGCCAAGCGGTCATCAATGCGTTGGAGGCACAGGGTCTGGTGCGCGGTGCGCTACGCGGCGAGCCCGATGGCCTGAAGGTCATCATGATGTGCGAGTTGCCGTCGAATGCGCTGATGGCCGATGAATTTCTCGAGATGTTCGACGGATTCTCGATTGGCTCGAATGATCTGACCCAGTTGACCTTAGGCTTGGATCGCGACTCGGCGATCGTTGCCGAGCTGTTTGATGAGCGCAATCCCGCAGTCAAAAAACTGCTGGCGATGGCAATCTCAGCGGCACGCGCCAAAGGCAAATACATCGGCATCTGCGGCCAAGGCCCGTCGGATCACCCGGACTTGGCTGAGTGGCTGATGGATCAAGGCATCGAGTCCGTGTCGCTCAATCCCGATACCGTAGTCGACACGTGGCTGCGTTTGGCTCGCCATCGCGCGGCAGGCTAAACGCGCGACTACTTGCGTCTGCAGGAGGTAGTGTCGCAAGCCTTCCCCAGACTTCTTGTTCGGGGAAACAATTGCCACCCCAGGGATTGACAGCGGCGACGCAGTCGGTGCCGTATATGTCATCACGTGGTGTTTCCAGATCAGTCACAGCGGGAGGAAAGCATGCCCGGCAAATCTACTGCAGCGCGCAAGCCGACGGCGGCGAAGGCCGCGCTACCAAGGCTGACACTAGCCGAGGCCATGGCCGCGCTGGAAGCGGCAGGCTCGGAGCAGACCCGCAAAACTTACGCCCGCCACGGCGTGACCCAGCCGATGTTTGGGGTGAGCTTTGCTACCCTGAAGTCGCTGATGAAGAAGATCAAGATCGACCACGAGCTGGCGTTGGCGCTGTGGCAGACCAACAACTTCGATGCCCGCAATCTGGCGGTCAAAGTGGTCGATCCATCGCGCATGTCCGAGACCGAACTCGATGCTTGGGCGCTGGACTCATGCGCCCCGATGTGTGGCAACTATGTCGCCCAGATTGCCGCTGAGGGTCCGCACGCGCGGCGCTGCGTTGAACGCTGGCTTGGCGCTGTCAATGACACACAACGTTGCGTCGGCTGGACGCTGGTGGGTGCGCTCGCGACGGGCGATGAGGCCATTGCCGACACGTGGTTTGCCGAACGCCTGCAAGAAATCGACAACAGCATCCACACCGCGCCCAACGGGCAGCGTTACCTGATGAACCAGACCATGATCGCCATCGGCTGCCGCAGCCCAGCGCTGCGCGCGGCGGCAACGGCAGCGGCGCAACGGATCGGCAACGTTGACGTTGACCACGGTGACACCGCCTGCAAGACGCCCGACGCCGCCAGTTACATTGAAAAGGCTTGGAGCCATTCCGCGGCCAAGGGATTCGACAATCCGGCGGCGCAAGAACGCAGTCGGGAATCGCTACGCTTGCGCTGTTGAAAGCATTGCAATGACGAGCACACGCTTTGTAGGACTGGTCTTGACGTCTTGACCCGCCGAAACGGTGCGGTATTGCTGGTGTCGGTGGTTCAAGACCTGAAGCCGGCGGGCCAAGGCCCGCCCTACTTGTTCGGCGCGTTGGCCAAGCCGCGGAACCAGGCATCCACGACGGCTCGTTCTGCGTCGCTCAGGCCGGTGACGTTGCCCGGCGGCATGATCTTCAGTTCTACGACTTGTTTGTGGATCAAACCGGCCTGCGCTTCCAACTGATCGGCGCGCTCGAACATGCTGCCTTTGGGTGCGCTGGCCATCATCGTGGGTTGGGCGGAATGGCAGGCGATGCAGCGGCGTTGGGCGATGCCGAGAATGCTGGCGGTGTCGATGCCCAGGGGAACGGTCTCATTGCCAGCCGTCGGATCGGCACTTGGCACGGCGGAAGTCACTGGCACCGTCGGCGTCAAAGCGCTGGGTATTTGGGCCGGCCTTGACGTAGGCGCCATCCAAATAAACAGCCCGCCCAAAATTACGCTCGCCGCGACCAGCAACCACCACGTCCTGCCGCCGCTATGCCAGAGCACGAAAAACTGGCGAATCAAGGCACCGGCAGCCATGAACAGAGCCAGCACTGCCCAACTGTGCGGATGCGCAAACGCGGTCGCGTAGTGGGTCGACAGCATCGCGAACACCACCGGCAAAGTGAAATAGGTGTTGTGCACGGAGCGCTGCTTGCCGCGCGCGCCATCCAGCGGATTGGGGGTGGTGCCACCTTGCAAGGCGGCGACCATGCGCTTTTGGCCGGGGATAATGACGAAGAACACGTTGGCCGACATGATGGTCGCCAAGGTCGCTCCGGCCAACAAGAACGCCGCACGACCCGCAAACATA
>JANNWF010000599.1:0-9206 GCA_031408455.1 Pseudoxanthomonas sp.
GTCCCGAGTCCCGAGTCCCGAGTCCCGATAACTAAAGCAACGGGGAGCCCCGCAGTCGATCCTGACGTGCAGGCGTTTGAACCCAAGGAGCTAAAACAATGGCAAAGAAAGTAGTCGGTTACATCAAGTTGCAAGTGAAGGCCGGTCAGGCCAACCCTTCGCCGCCAGTCGGCCCAGCGTTGGGTCAGCGCGGTTTGAACATCATGGAGTTCTGCAAAGCGTTTAACGCCGCCACGCAGAAGCTCGAGCCAGGTCTGCCGACGCCGGTGATCATTACCGCCTATTCGGACCGTACTTTCACCTTCGTCACCAAGAGCACTCCGGCAACTGTGCTGCTGAAAAAAGCAGCCGGTATCACCTCGGGCTCAAAGCGTCCGAACACCGAGAAAGTCGGAAAAGTCACGCGCGCTCAACTCGAAGCCATCGCCAAAGCGAAAGAGCCCGATCTGACCGCCGCGTCGGTTGACGCTGCTGTGCGCACCATTGCTGGTAGCGCGCGCAGCATGGGTTTGGTAGTCGAGGGCTAAGACATGGCAAAGATCTCTAAGCGTTTCAAAGCGATGTCGAAGCTCATCGCGCCGGGCAAGTCCTATCCTCTGGACGACGCCATTCGCATGCTGAAAGAAAACAGCAAGGTCAAATTCGTCGAGGCTGTCGATGTGGCCGTGCGTTTGGGCGTTGATGCGCGCAAGTCCGACCAGCAGGTTCGCGGCTCGACCGTACTTCCTGCCGGCACCGGCAAGACCGTTCGCGTCGCCGTGTTTTGCCCGCCGGGTGCAAAAGCGGATGAAGCTTTGGCAGCCGGTGCGGATGTCGTCGGCATGGACGATCTGGCCGAGAAAATGCAGGCCGGTGATATCAACTTCGGCGTCGTCATTGCCACTCCGGACGCCATGCGTGTGGTTGGTAAGCTTGGCCAGTTGCTTGGTCCACGCGGCTTGATGCCTAACCCGAAGGTCGGCACGGTCAGCCCGAATCCGGCCGAAGCCGTGCGCAATGCCAAAGCCGGCCAGGTGCGCTATCGCACTGACAAGGGCGGCATCATCCACTGCACCATCGGCAAGGTCAGCTTTGAAGCTGAGGCGCTGAAGAGCAACTTGCATGCCTTGTTGGCGGACTTGTTGCGCGCCAAACCATCGACCTCGAAGGGCCAATACCTGATGAAGGTATCGCTGTCCTCAACGATGGGTTTGGGCATCACCGTCGAGCAGTCGACTCTGCCGCTGTAAGTCGTTTACCGCGGGCAAAGATTTAACGCGAGCTAGCCTCGCGACAATTTTGAAGGCACCCAAGCCGGCAACTGAGGCTTGGGTCCGTCAAAGACCGCAGGTCCGAAAGCCTAGTGCTTGAGGTTAATCAGAACATCGGCCTGCGTAGATGGTGTTGCCCGACTCAGATTTCTGAAACGGCTACACCCGCGCGCATAAGCGCGCACCGGCGTTACGGATGATGCCGGTCCTGGGACCGTCAGCGGCGCGGATGCTGCGGACGGAAGTCACGTACGGAGGAATGCAATGGCTCTGAATCTGTCGCAGAAGAAAGAAGTCGTTGCCCAACTGGCGGAAGTCGCGTCTCGCGCACATTCCCTGGTCGCCGCCGAGTACGCGGGTATCACGGTCGGTCAATTGACCGATCTACGCAAGAAAGCACGTGTCGCCGGAGTCTTCATCAAGGTAGCGAAGAACACTCTGGTTGAGCGCGCAGTGGAAGGAACGGAATACGGGTGCGTCCAAGGCGCACTTTCCGGCCCCCTGCTGTATGCCTTCTCGCAAGAAGATCCGGGTGCCGCAGGTCGTCTGATCAAGGATTTTGCAAAGACCAATGACAAGCTGAAGCCGAGAATTGTTGCAATCGGCGGCAAGATGTATCCAGGAACTCATGTTGAGGTTCTGGCCACCCTGCCGACCCGCGAGCAAGCGCTCTCGTTGCTACTCAGTGTGCTCATTCAGCCCGCCACGATGCTTGTCCGCGTCATGGCCGAACCAGCGACTCAGCTGGCTCGTGCCCTCAATGCCGTCGGTGAGCAGAAAAAGGCGGCCTGATTCAAGCGGAGTCTGCGCAAGTGGATTCCGCAAGAAACTCGTCGCGTTTGGCAACGAATCCTCATACCAACTAGTCGTTTTCAACATAGGTAAACAACATGTCCCTTTCCAACGATCAAATCATTGAAGCGATCGCCGGCAAGACTCTCGTCGAGGTGATGGAGCTGGTCCACGCCATGGAAGAGAAGTTCGGCGTCTCCGCTGCGGCCCCGGTCGCTGCGGCTGCCGGTCCGGCTGCTGCTGCTGCCCCAGTCGAAGAGCAGACCGAGTTCAACGTCTCCCTGAAGGCTATCGGCGAGAAGAAAGTCGAAGTCATCAAGGCGGTTCGCGCCATCACCGGTCTTGGCTTGAAAGAAGCCAAGGATCTGGTCGAGGCCATCGGCACCGTCAAGGAAGCCGTCAGCAAGGACGACGCTGCGAAGTACAAGAAGGAACTGGAAGCGGCTGGCGCGACCGTCGAGGTCAAGTAATCCGTTACCAAGCGTTGTCTCGTTTCGACAGCGCAACGCTGAGCCTGGGGGCGAAAGCCCCCGGGCTTGGTGTGTTGTTGCATCTGCGATGTTTGATCTTGGCCATGTTTGATCAGGGCTTCGGGATTGGTGATTCGGAACATAACGAAGCCGTCGCGCTCACTAGGGCGCGTGCTTAAGTCCCGAGTCCGCAATCCCAAATCTCGGCAGTCAGCACAGCCGCAGAACTTTTTCGTTACTCGAGAGACTTATCGTCTCTCTCAACCAAGGGTGGTACGCCGACCATGACCTACTCATTCACCGAGAAGAAGCGCATCCGCAAGGATTTCAGCAAGCGCCCCTCCATTCTCGAGGTGCCTTTTCTGCTCGCCATCCAGGTCGATTCCTATCGCGAGTTTCTGCAGGAGCAAATTGCCCCGCAGCAACGCAGCGAACACGGTCTGCATGGTGCACTGAAGTCGGTTTTCCCGATTGTCAGCTATTCCGGCAATGCTGCCCTTGAGTATGTCAGCTATAAACTCGGCGAGCCGCCCTTCGATGAGCGCGAGTGCCGCAATCGCGGCCTTTCCTACGGCGCGCCGTTGCGTGTCACCGTGCGTTTGGTGATCTACGACAAGGACAGCCCGGCTTCCAACAAGGCGATCAAGTACGTCAAGGAGCAAGAGGTCTACATGGGCGAATTGCCGCTCATGACCGACAACGGCACCTTCATCGTCAACGGCACCGAACGCGTCATCGTGTCTCAGCTGCACCGTTCGCCAGGCGTGTTCTTTGACCACGATCGTGGCAAGACCCACAGCTCGGGCAAGCTGCTCTACAGTGCGCGCATCATTCCTTACCGCGGTTCGTGGTTGGACTTTGAGTTCGACCCGAAGGACTCGGTGTTCACCCGCATTGATCGTCGCCGCAAGCTGCCGGTGTCGGTGCTGCTGCGCGCGCTCGGGTTTACCAACGAGCAGATGTTGAAGATCTTTTTTGAGATCAACACCTTCCACATCCTGCCCGAGGGCGTCGAGCTGGAACTGATCGCCGAGCGCCTGCGCGGCGAGACTTTGAATTTTGACCTCGCGGTCGCCGGCAAAGTGCTGGTGGAAGCAGGCAAGCGCATCACCGCGCGCCACGTCAAGCAGCTGGAGCAGGCCAAGATTCAGGCGCTGGAAGTGCCGGATGACTACTTGGTCGGCCGCATTCTGGCCCACGACATCATCGACGCCAGCAGTGGCGAGCTGTTGGCCACCGCAAACGACGAGCTCACCGAAACCCACTTGGCGACCTTCCGCAAGGCCGGTATCGCTGCCATCGGCACGCTGTGGGTCAACGACTTGGATCGTGGTGCCTACATCTCCAACACGTTGCGTATCGATCCAACGCGCACACCTTTGGAAGCGTTGGTCGAAATCTATCGGATGATGCGTCCGGGCGAGCCGCCGACCAAGGACGCCGCACAAAACCTGTTTCAGAACCTGTTCTTTGCCAACGAACGCTACGACCTGTCCGGCGTTGGCCGGATGAAGTTCAACCGCCGCGTCGGTCGCAAGGAAGTCGAAGGCAAGGGCATTCTCGACAACGACGACATCCTCGCGGTGCTGAAGGTGTTGATCGAGATTCGCAATGGCAAAGGCACGGTCGATGATATCGATCACCTCGGTAACCGCCGCGTCCGTTCGGTCGGTGAAATGGCCGAGAACACCTTCCGTGTCGGCCTCGTGCGCGTTGAGCGCGCCGTGCGCGAGCGTCTATCACTGGCAGAAAGCGAAGGTCTGACCCCGCAAGAGTTGATCAACGCCAAGCCAGTAGCCGCCGCGATCAAGGAGTTTTTCGGCTCCTCGCAGCTCAGCCAGTTCATGGATCAAAACAACCCGCTGTCGGAAGTCACCCACAAGCGCCGCGTATCGGCCTTGGGGCCAGGCGGTCTAACCCGCGAGCGTGCTGGCTTTGAAGTACGCGACGTGCATCCGACCCATTACGGCCGCGTCTGCACCATCGAGACCCCGGAAGGCCCGAACATCGGCCTGATCAACTCGCTGGCCGTATACGCCCGGACCAATCGCTACGGCTTCCTGGAGACGCCGTACCGCCGGGTGGTCGACGGCAAGGTGACCCTTCAGATCGACTTCCTCTCCGCGATTGAGGAAAGCGAATACGCGGTCGCCCAGGCCAACGCCAATCTGACCAAGGATGGCGGCTTCGTTGAGCCGTTCGTGCCTTGCCGCTTCCAGGGTGAGTCGCTGTTGAAGGCATCGTCCGAGATTCAGTACATGGACGTTAGCCCGATGCAGACCGTCTCGGTTGCTGCGGCGTTGGTGCCCTTCATCGAGCACGATGACGCCAATCGCGCGCTGATGGGCGCCAACATGCAGCGTCAAGCGGTGCCGACCTTGCGCGCACAAACGCCCTTGGTCGGAACTGGTATCGAGCGTGACGTGGCGCGCGACTCCGGCGTCAACGCCGCAGCGAAGCGCGACGGCATCATCGATCAGGTCGATGCAGGCCGCATCGTGGTTCGTGTGGATGAAGATCAGGTCGGCGAGAACGATGCCGGCGTCGATATCTATTCCTTGACCAAGTACACACGTTCCAACCAGAACACCTGCATCAACCAGCGACCGCTGGTCAATGTCGGTGATCGGGTGCAGCGCGGCGACGTGTTGGCCGATGGTCCATCCACCGACATCGGTGAACTGGCTCTGGGTCAGAACATGCTGGTCGCTTTCATGCCGTGGAATGGCTACAACTTCGAAGACTCGATTCTGATCTCAGAGCGCGTGGTCCAAGAAGATCGCTACACCACTATCCATATCGAAGAACTGACCTGCGTCGCGCGTGACACCAAGTTGGGGCCGGAGGAAATCTCTGCCGACATCCCGAATGTGTCCGAGCAAGCGCTGGGTCGTTTGGATGAATCGGGCGTGGTCTACATCGGTGCTGAAGTGGCCGCTGGCGACATCATGGTTGGCAAGGTCACGCCGAAGGGCGAGTCACAACTCACTCCGGAAGAAAAGCTGCTGCGCGCGATCTTTGGCGAAAAGGCTTCGGACGTGAAAGACAGCTCGCTGCGCGTGCCGCCTGGTATGGACGGCACCGTGATCGACGTGCAGGTGTTCACCCGCGATGGCATCGAGAAGGACAAGCGCGCCCGTCAGATCGAAGAGATGGAGATCAAGCGAGTCAAGAAGGACTTCGATGATCAGTTCCGCATCTTGGAAGGCGCGATTTACGCCCGTATGCGTGCACAGCTGTTGGGCAAGACCGTCAACGGTGGCCCGAATGCGATTAAGAAGGGCAGCGCGCTGACCGAAGAATATTTGAGCGGTCTGAAGAAGGACGAGTGGTTCGCCCTGCGAATGAAAGACGAAGACGCTGCCGATTTCCTTGAACGTCAGCAGAAGCAGATCGAGACTCATCGCAAGGCTTTCGATAAGCGCTTTGCTGACAAGCGCGCCAAGATCACCGCGGGTGATGATCTGGCGCCTGGTGTGCTCAAGATGGTCAAGGTGTACTTGGCGGTCAAGCGGCGTATCCAGCCGGGCGACAAGATGGCGGGGCGCCACGGCAACAAGGGCGTGATCTCGATGATTCAGCCGGTCGAGGACATGCCGTATATGACCGACGGCCGTCCGGTCGACATCGTGCTCAATCCGTTGGGTGTGCCTTCGCGTATGAACATCGGCCAGGTGCTGGAAACGCATCTGGGTTGGGCGGCAAAGGGTCTCGGCGAAAAGATTCAGCGGATGTTGGAAGACAACCGCAAGGCGACCGAGATGCGCAGTTTCTTGAACGAAATCTACAACCACGATTTCGCCGAAACCAAGAAAGAACGCGCCGACCTCGCATCGCTTACCGATGCCGAGATCATCGCCCTTTGCAAAAACCTTACCAAAGGCGTGCCAATGGCAACGCCGGTGTTCGACGGTGCTGACGAGAGCGAAATCAAGGCGATGTTGACCTTGGCTGACTTGCCGACATCCGGCCAGACCACCTTGTTCGATGGTCGCACCGGCGAGGCGTTTGATCGCAAAGTCACGGTGGGCTACATGTACATGCTGAAGCTCAACCACTTGGTCGACGACAAGATGCACGCGCGTTCAACCGGTCCGTACTCGCTGGTCACGCAGCAACCGCTGGGCGGCAAGGCGCAGTTCGGTGGGCAACGCTTCGGCGAAATGGAAGTGTGGGCGCTGGAAGCATACGGCGCGGCTTACACCTTGCAGGAAATGCTGACGGTGAAGTCCGACGACGTGCAGGGTCGCAACCAGATGTACAAGAACATCGTCGATGGCAACCACGAAATGACCCCCGGTATGCCGGAGTCGTTCAACGTGCTGGTCAAGGAAATCCGGTCGCTCGGTATCAATATCGAGCTGGAAGAGCACTGACGGAGACGGGTCTTGAGCGCTGGCGGGAAACGCGACAACGCGGTCCCGCTGGCGCAATAAACCCACTTCATTCCGAATTCCGAATCCGAAATCCCAGCACCTGCGGAGATCAAAATGAAAGACCTGCTCAACCTCTTTAATCAGCAGCGCGCGCCGCTCGACTTTGACGCCATCAAGATCCAGCTGGCATCGCCGGACTTGATTCGCTCGTGGTCGTTTGGCGAAGTAAAAAAGCCAGAAACGATCAACTACCGCACCTTCAAGCCTGAGCGTGACGGCCTGTTCTGCGCCGCGATCTTCGGCCCGATCAAGGACTATGAATGCCTGTGCGGCAAGTACAAGCGCATGAAGCATCGTGGTGTGGTTTGCGAGAAGTGCGGCACGGAAGTGACGCTGGCCAAGGTGCGCCGCGAGCGCATGGGCCACATCGAGCTTGCCAGCCCGACCGCGCACATCTGGTTCCTGAAGTCGCTGCCGTCCCGCATCGGTTTGATGCTCGACATGACCCTGCGCGATATCGAGCGAATCCTTTACTTCGAAGCCTACGTAGTCATCAACGAAGGTTTGACGACGCTGGATCGTGGTCAGCTGCTCAATGAAGAGCAGTACTTGCAAGCCGTTACCGAGTTCGGCGACGAGTTCGACGCCCGCATGGGCGCCGAAGCGGTGTACGAGCTGCTGAAAACGATTGACCTGAATGCCGAGTTGGTTCGGCTGAAGGAAGAGATCGCCTCGACCAATTCCGAAACCAAGCTGAAGCGCCTGTCCAAGCGCATCAAATTGGTGGAGGCTTTTATTGAGTCAGGCAATCGTCCCGAGTTCATGGTGTTGACCGTGCTGCCGGTGTTGCCGCCTGATCTGCGCCCGTTGGTGCCGCTCGACGGTGGCCGCTTCGCGACTTCCGATCTGAACGATCTTTACCGCCGCGTCATCAACCGCAACAACCGCTTGAAGCGTCTGCTTGAACTCTCGGCTCCGGACATCATCGTTCGCAACGAGAAGCGCATGTTGCAGGAATCGGTGGATGCCTTGATGGACAACGGCCGTCGTGGTCGTGCGATTACTGGCACCAACAAGCGCCCGCTGAAATCCTTGGCTGACATGATCAAGGGCAAGCAGGGGCGCTTCCGCCAGAACCTGCTGGGCAAGCGCGTTGACTACTCTGGCCGCTCGGTCATCGTGGTTGGCCCGACTCTGCGTCTGCACGAGTGTGGCCTGCCGAAGAAGATGGCGCTGGAACTGTTCAAGCCCTTCATCTTCTCCAAGCTGCAACGCCGCGGATTAGCGACCACGATCAAGGCTGCGAAGAAGCTGGTCGAGCGTGAATCAGCCGAGGTGTGGGACATCTTGGAGGAAGTGATCCGCGAGCATCCGGTCATGCTCAATCGCGCGCCGACCTTGCATCGCTTGGGCATCCAAGCGTTTGAGCCGGTGTTGGTGGAAGGAAAGGCGATCCAACTGCATCCGCTGGTCTGCACCGCGTTCAACGCCGACTTCGACGGCGATCAGATGGCCGTGCACGTGCCGCTGTCGCTGGAAGCGCAGTTGGAAGCGCGCGCGCTGATGATGTCGACCAACAACATCCTGTCGCCGGCCAACGGCGAGCCGATCATCGTGCCTACTCAAGACGTGGTCTTGGGTCTTTACTACATGACCCGCGCGCTCGACGGTCGCAAAGGCGAGGGCATGGTGTTTGCCAATTTGTCGGAAGTGCATCGCGCTTACGACAACCGTGTGGTTGAGCTGCACGCCAAAGTCAAAGTGCGCACTGCCGAAGTGGATATTGCCGCTGACGGAACCCGCACGAACAAGCGCACCATCTATGAAACCTCGGTGGGTCGCGCCTTGTTGGCGGAAATTCTGCCGGAGGGCCTGCCGTTCGCGCTGGTCAATACGGAACTTAACAAGAAGTCGATCAGCCGCTTGATCAACGCCTGTTACCGCGGTTTGGGCTTGAAAGAGACCGTCGTATTCGCCGATCAGTTGATGTACACCGGATTCCGTTATGCCACTCGCGCGGGTGTGTCGATTGGCATCGACGACATGCTGATCCCGGACTCCAAGAAGGGCATTCTTGCCGAGGCCGAGAGCGAAGTTAACGAGATTCAAGAGCAGTACCAGTCAGGCTTGGTCACCGCCGGCGAGCGCTACAACAAGGTCGTCGATATCTGGTCGCGCACCAATGAGCGCGTCGCCAAGGCGATGATGGAAGGCATCGGTACCGAGACCATGGCTACTGCCGATGGACGGATGATCGAGCAGAAATCGATGAACTCGATCTACATCATGGCCGACTCCGGCGCGCGCGGTTCTGCGGC
>JANNWF010000600.1:0-5622 GCA_031408455.1 Pseudoxanthomonas sp.
TTTCCACTGCGCGCAACGCGATCACCCATTCGTAGGCGCGCGCGTCACCGACCACGCCGACCGATTTGATCGGCAGAAAAACCGCAAACGCTTGACTGGTCTTTTCGTACAAACCCGCACGACGCAACTCTTGAATGAAGACGTCGTCCGCACGGGCAAGCAGTTCAGCGTATTCCGGCTTGACCTCGCCCAAGATGCGCACGCCGAGACCGGGACCGGGAAAGGGGTGCCGATACACCATCTCACGCGGCAATCCGAGCGCCACGCCCAACCGACGCACTTCATCCTTGAACAGCTCGCGCAGTGGCTCGACCAAGCCAAGCTTCATTCGCGCCGGCAAACCACCGACGTTGTGGTGACTCTTGATGACGTGCGCTTTGCCGGTTTTGCTGCCGGCCGACTCAATCACATCAGGGTAAATCGTGCCCTGCGCCAACCAACGAACACGGTCGAGCTTGGCCGATTCCTCTTCAAACACATCAATGAACAGGCCGCCGATGATTTTGCGTTTGGCCTCGGGATCGAACACCCCAGCCAAGGCAGCAAAAAAGCGCTCGCGAGCGTTGACGCGGATGACCTTGATGCCAAGTCCGCCGCTTACTGCCTCGTTGGCAAACATGGTCATGACTTGGTCGCCTTCATGCAGGCGCAACAAGCCGGTGTCGACGAAAACGCAGGTTAGGCGCTCGCCGATTGCACGATGCAACAGCGCCGCAACCACCGATGAATCGACGCCGCCAGACAGTCCCAGCAATACGTCGCCGTCGCCGATTTGTTGTCGCACTCGTGCGATTTGGTCATCAATGATGTTGGCCGCCGTCCACAAGGTGTCGCAGCCGCAGATATCGACCACAAAGCGCTGCAAGATCGCGCTGCCTTGCCGCGTATGCGTGACCTCGGGATGAAACTGCACGCCATACCAGCGTCGCTGCTCATCGGCCATCGCCGCGATGGCGACACGGTCAGTGCGCGCGCTGACGACAAAGCCCGGCGGCACCGCGCTGACGTGGTCGCCGTGGCTCATCCAGACATCCAACCTCGATGGCGCGCCGTCGTGGTCACTCAGCCCATCGAGCAAGGATTCGTTGGCGACGACTTCGACCTCGGCATGCCCAAATTCGCGTTGATCCGCCGCCTCGGTCGCACCACCCAGCTGCGCGGCGAGCGTTTGCATGCCGTAGCAGATTCCGAGGATGGGAACGCCCGCCGTAAACACCTGCTGCGGTGCCCTTGGCGCATCCGCCTCCGTCGTTGATTCCGGCCCGCCCGACAGAATGATCCCGCGCGGCGCAAAGCCAGCAATCTCGGTCGGATCGTGATCCCACGCCCAAATCTCACAGTACACACCCAGCTCGCGAATACGCCGCGCAATCAGCTGCGTGTATTGAGCGCCGAAATCGAGGATGAGGATCTTGTCGGAGTGGAGGGTCATATTTTGGGGAAAAGTGGGATAGGGGGCAGGAGCTGCGAGCCTGTGCGCGCTTTCCAGTTTGGCGAAGCAGCCGAGCAAGCTCGGCTCTACCACAGCCCGCCAGTGCAAGCGCAGCGCTGCTTCTGTAGAGCGGAGCTTGCTCCGCTGCTCCTGGATCGAATGCCAATAGCGACGATTGTTGGCCGAGTCCCGAGTTCCGAGGCGCGAATCCCCGCTTCACCCCATCCGATAGTTGGGCGGTTCCTTGGTAATCTGCACATCATGCACGTGGCTCTCGCGGACGCCGGCATTGGTGACGCGGACGAAGCACGGGCGTTCGCGCATTTCGTCGATGTTGGCGCAACCGACATAGCCCATCGACGCGCGAATTCCGCCGATCAATTGATGGACGATGCTGCCGATGGAGCCTCGATAGGGCACCCGACCTTCGATGCCTTCCGGGACCAACTTGTCGGCGTCCGATGCATCCTGAAAATAGCGGTCCTTGCTGCCCTTTTCCATTGCGCCGAGACTGCCCATGCCGCGGTAACTCTTGTAGCTGCGCCCTTGAAACAGTTCGATCTCGCCAGGCGCTTCTTCGGTGCCGGCAAACAGGCCGCCGATCATGATCGAGGACGCGCCAGCCGCCAATGCTTTGGCTACATCGCCTGAATAACGAATGCCGCCATCAGCGACCAATGGGATCTGCCCTTTCAACGCTTCCGCGACCATGCCGACTGCGCTGATTTGCGGCACGCCGACGCCGGCCACAATTCGTGTGGTGCAAATCGATCCCGGCCCAACACCCACTTTCACCGCATCCGCACCCGCATCCAACAGGGCCAACGCGGCATCGCCGGTGACGATGTTGCCGCCGATCACTTCGATCTTGGGATAGCTGCGCTTTACCCAGCGCACGCGATCCAGCACACCTTGAGCGTGGCCGTGCGCGGTATCGACCACGATGACATCGACGCCGGCCGCGATCAGCGCTTCAATACGCGCTTCGGTATCGCCACCCACACCCACCGCCGCACCGACCAACAACTGCTCATCGGCGTCTTTGGCGGCATTCGGGTTGTCGCGCGCTTTCTGAATGTCTTTGACGGTGATCAGTCCGCGCAGGCTGAAACCATCGTCAACCACCAGCACTTTCTCGATGCGGTGGCGGTGCATCAGCTCTAGCACTTCGTCATCACTGGCACCCTCGCCCACCGTCACCAGACGATCCTGCTTGGTCATGATGTGGCGAACGGGATCATCCAGCTTCTTCTCGAAGCGCATGTCGCGACTGGTGACGATGCCCACCAAACGACCACCTTCGACGACCGGCACGCCGGAAATATTGCGCGCACGGGTTAGTCGCAACACTTCACCAATGGTGGTGTCCGGGCCGACGGTAAACGGCTCACGAATCACGCCTGCTTCAAAGTTCTTGACCAAGGCGACTTCCGCCGCTTGCATCTGCACGCTCATGTTCTTGTGCAGAATGCCGATGCCGCCAAGCTGAGCCATCGCGATGGCAAGACGCGCTTCGGTGACCGTGTCCATCGCCGCCGAGACGATAGGGATGTTCAAGACGATGTTGCGCGTCAGGCGAGTGCTCAGCTGGACATCTTTCGGCAGCACCGTCGAATGCGCAGGCATTAACGAAACATCATCGAACGTCAGCGCCTCAGCATGGATACGCAGCATGGACGACTCCGGCAGATAAAGCCGGCCATTATACGCAGGCCATCCCCTCCGCTCGCCGTGATGGGTGTTTGCTCAGCCGAGCAGCACCAGTGATAACCCCGGCCACAACGCGATCAACAGCGCCGCCCCTAGCAAGAGCAGGAAGAACGGCACACAGGCGCGGACCAGCTCGTGCATGGGTGCTTTGAACTGATAGCTGGCAATAAACAAGTTCAATCCCACCGGCGGAGTGAAGTAGCCCAACTGCAAGTTGGCCAGCATCAAGACGCCTAGGTGCACCGGGTGAATCCCAAATCCCTGCGCGACCGGCACCAGCAGCGGCACCAGGATCACGATGGCGGAAAACACGTCCAACAGCATGCCGACGATTAACAGAAACACAGAGAGCAACAGCAGGAACACGATCGGGCTTGTCACACGAGCGGAAATCACCTCGAACAAGCGCGTCGGCACTTCTTGGTCGATCATCCAATTCGAGAGCGCAAGCGCCATGCCGAGAATGATCAGAATCACACCGACCATGCGCATGGCGTCTGCCATGACCGATGGCAACGCGGCCCACTTGATCTCGCGCTTGATCACCACGGTGACCAGCAACACATAAGCCGCTGTGATTGCGGCAGCTTCCGAGGCGGCGAAAAACCCACCGTAAATGCCGCCCAATACGAGCACGGGCAAGGGTAGCTCCCAGCCCGCTGCCATTAACGAGGCGCCAGCCTCACGGGTGCTGAATCGATGGGTGGCCTTGCTCAGGCCACGACCGATCCACACCGCGTGCACCATCAGGATCACAACCATCAAAAGGCCCGGCAGCACACCGGCAAGAAACAGGTCCTGCACGCTGACGGGCGGGTCGGTACCCAACTGCCCGGCAACAAAGCCAAATAGAATGAGCGGCAAGGATGGCGCAAACAACAGGCCTAAACTGCCTGCTGAAGTCAGCAAGCCGAGCACGTAGCGCCGCGGATAGCCTGCTCCGATCAGGGCCGGATATAACAAGGCACCCAGCGCAACAATGGTGGCTCCGGTCGCACCGGTGAAAGCCGTAAACAGCGAACAGGTAATGATCGCGACGATGGCCAGACCACCCGGCATCCATCCGAGCCACGCGTCCGACAAGCGCACCAACCGCTGGGGCGCTTGGCTGGCACCCAACAAGTAACCGGCCAAGGTAAACAGGGGGATGGCAGCGAGCCCCGGCATGTCAGCCAATCGATTGAATTCGACCGCGACCAAGGCCAAGTCATAGCCAATCGCGTAAAAACCGAGGATGGCCGCGCCACCGATCAGCGCAAACAACGGCGCGCCCATCAGGGCGACGAGGATCAGCATCAGGCCCAACATCAATTCAAACGACATTGGACTCAGCCGGTGGCGGCAGCAACGCCGCAACTAACATTCGCAGCGCCATCAGCGAAAACCCAATCGGTAGGATCAGCAGCGACACCCAGATTGAAAGGCCGCTCACGACTTCGCCCGCCGACTCTCGTTCAAGCAGAATCAAATCGACGCTCCCCCACGCCATCAAGGCGCATATGAGCGCTGCGAACAATTGTCCAACCGCCCACGCAATGCGCTTGCCTACTGGCGGTAGCAAGCGCGGCAACACATCAATCGCGATATGGCGACCATCGCGGGTTGCTGCCAAGGCACCCAGCATAGCCAGCCAAAGAATCAAAAGTCGCATCGATGGTTCGATCCACACCCCGCCCGCATCAAACGCCATCCGCGCGACGATTTGCCCCACTGATAGCAGCACTAGCAGCCCCAAGGCCAGCGCCAGCAAGCCATCTTCGAGCTGATGCAGGCCGCGCAACAGGCGCGCGGGCAATGATGCGTGCATGCGACAGTTCTCGACGTTACGGCTTGGCCGCCGCGGACTTCGCTCGGTGGGCTGCGAGCACTGTTTGCAGCGCTTCCAGCGGTGCTTCAGTCAGCTCACCCGCTGCGCTCATTTGCTTGGTGACATCCGCGCCAATCGCTTGCCAACGAGTGGCCTCCCCGGCATCCGCTGGCACCAACTCGATACCTAGACCCTGCAAGGCCTGCAGGGCCTGTGCGTCGGCGCGTCGGTTGTCGGCGTCGATGCGTTCGCCGCTTTGACGGAATGCTTCGGCCACCGCCGCTTGATCCGCAGCCTCCAACTCTTGCCAAGCCTTACCCGAAACCACCACATAGCCCGTGACGTAGCTCAACGGCAAGTCGAGCACTTGCCGGAGCTTGCTGTGCCACTGCAGTGCAATGGCACCGGAAGGCGTGTTGCCGACGGTATCGATCAGGCCGGTCTGCAAGGCAGTAAACACATCCGGCAACGGCAGTGGGATTGGCGCGACTCCGCCGGCGCGAAACACGCGCTCGGCGATCAAGTCATTCTGCGGCACCCACACCTTGCGCGACGCCAGCTCATCGCCGCCTGCAATCGGGCCAGTCGACATGAGGTAAGCAAACCCGACGCCGCTGAGGTTCAGCACCTTCCATCCAGCGTCATCGAAGGTCTTGAACAACAGGGGATCGAC
>JANNWF010000601.1:0-2383 GCA_031408455.1 Pseudoxanthomonas sp.
ACCCACAACGATGCTTCGGTCATGGGCTATCTGGCGTGCAAACGTGCGTGCAAACGTGGACACCTGCGTGCAAACGTGGACACCCACAAGAACGCGCACGTGGACACCCACAACATGGATGCGCGCCAAACGTGGGCGCGCCAAACGTGGACACCCACAAACGCAAACACCGCCAAACGTGGACACCCACAACGTAATCCTGTGCCAAACGTGGACACCCACAACGTAATCCAATTCCTACGTCCGCCACCGACATTCGCCGATATCGCAAAACTGACTGGTCCGCGATGCTTCGGTCATGGGCTATCCGCGTTCTCTCCTCGTTGTTCCCGGTGCCGCCGGCACGTTCCACTGCGTCTCGCGTTGCGTACGGCGGGCGTTCCTGTGCGGCGAGGACGCGATATCGGGGCGCTGCTTCGATCACCGAAAAGACTGGCTGGAAGCGCGGCTGATTGAGCTGGCCGGCTTGTTCTCGATCTCGGTGCTTGCTTATGCAGTGATGAGCAATCACGTTCATGTGGTGGTGCACGTCGATCCTGCCGGTGCTGGCGGTTGGTCGGACGAGGAAGTGGCGCGGCGCTGGACGCTGCTGTTCCCGGCGCGGGTCGATGGTGAGATCGACGCTGACGCTTGCCAACGCATGGCCTGGGTGCTGACCGGAAACTCTGACCGCATCGCGCTGCTGCGCCATCGCCTCGGCGATCTGGCGTGGTTCATGCGCTGTCTGTCAGAGCCGCTGGCACGACTCGCCAACCAGGAAGACCGCTGCACGGGGCGTTTCTGGGAAGGGCGCTACCGCTGCCAGGCGCTGCTGGACGACGACGCGGTACTGGCATGCATGGCGTATGTCGACTTGAACCCGGTACGCGCGGGAATCGCCGACGACCTCCATACCTCCGCCCACACTTCCGTGCACGCACGGCTGGCGCATCCCGAGACCCAGGCCACGCAACCGATCGAGCCAATCGCCGGACCATCGATGATCGGATTCCTGCCGTTCAGCGAGCAGCAGTACATTGCTCTCGTCGATTGGGCCGGCCGCCGCCTGCATCCCGGCAAGCGCGGGGTGATCACGAGCGCAGCACCCTCGCCGCCACCATCGCGAGTCGACCAGGAAGCATGGTTGGAACAGGTGCGCGGCATCGAGTCACGCTTCTGCCGCGCCGTCGGCAGTGTGCAGGCGCTCCTCGACCGGGCGCGTGAGATGGGGCAGCGCTGGCTCATGGTCAGGCGGGTGGAGCGCTTGGCGTAACAGCTGGCTCGCGCTGCTTTGCACCGCGGGGGTTCGCGAAGCGTATCCCGAGTGATCAGATCAGGACGATCACACGACAACTTGCGCTACCAGGCCTAGCGCTACTGAGAACGAGCCGTCGCCTGCCATTGCAAAACTTGTACTGGAGCCCGTGCAGCCGACAGTAGTCCGCCTTGCTCGTGCCGCTCGCCTGCGCCGCCGCGACGTGCGCGGTCCAGAACTGTTTGGATTCTCGCTTCGCCACTGCCGCTCTCCTGTTGGGGGGAGCGGCGAAACTCGGTCACGTCTATGCGTGAGGGCTAGGTGTGGTCGGCGGACGCTTACTGCAAAACCGCTTTTGAAGCGGCGTGGAATCCGCATGGACCCAACGCCTTACAGCCTTATCGCCTTATCGCCTTATCGCCTTGTCGCCTTGTCTTGATTGTGGGTGTCCACGATTGCGTCCACGATTGCGGCTTGGAGTCCGCCGCGCACAGACGGTTGAACAGGCACCATCGCCCGCACCAGCGCCTCGGCGTCGAACTCGCGGCGTGACGAACGCAGCGCCCGGCGGACGACTTCCGCGAAGCCCAGTTCACCCCACAGCGCATGCAGCGCGTAGACATCGCCAAATGCGCGGGCGCTGTCGTACTCCACCGAGACGGCCGCCGGCTCGACGCGCCCCAGCGCTCGGTTGAGCCCATTGATCAACGGATCGAGGTGGCTGGGCTCAAGACGATCCAATCGCCCCAGATTGGCGATGACGCGCTGGCGAACCGCCCCGGAGTCCGAACGGTAGCCCTCAACGATCTGCAGATAGCTACGTCCGCCGGAGCGGGAGATGCGCGTGTACATGGGACATGGGACGACACTATGCCACATCGGACCGCTAATTCAATGGCGATAGCCACCATGACGTGACACAACAACGTTTTCGATTTTTTCGGGGTCGAAGCACCGCAAGCTGTTGATCCGAAAGCGAGGTCGGAGTGACCTCAGGCGCTTTGGAAGAGTGTGAAGTGCGGAACTTGGGAGAACTGTTTGGATTCTCGCTTCGCCACTGCCGCTCTCCTGTTGGGGGGAGCGGCGAAACTCGGTCACGTCTATGCGTGAGGGCTAGGTGTGGTCGGCGGACGCTTACTGCAAAACCGC
>JANNWF010000602.1:0-6659 GCA_031408455.1 Pseudoxanthomonas sp.
AGGTATTTGGCAACCGCGCGGTTGCGGTGATCGGTGCCAGCCCCAGCGGGTTCGGCACCATCATGGCCCAGAACGCATGGCTACCCATCCTGCGCACGCTCGGCGTCCGACCATGGACCGGCGGCCGCTTGTTGGTATCCAAAGCACATCAATTGTTCGACCCTGCCGGCGAAATCGAGGACCCAGCGGTTCGGGAGCAGCTTGGGAAATTTGTGCAGGGATTTGCCCGGTTTGCACAGGGCTAAACGTGACTTTGGAGGGCGCTGCTCCTGCGGCGCCGCTTTTTGGCTGGCGCTAGATCAAAAGCAGCCGCGCGGGAGCGCGGCCCTCCAGAGAAGCGGCAGCGCGGGAGCTCTTGCTTCTCACAGGCGCCGCGACAGGCCGCATCGACGTCCTGCATCGAAGCTCAGCATGGCCTCAATGCGAAACCCTTTTCGCAAGCTCAATTCTGCACCCGAATCAAAATTGGGTAATACGCCCCCGACAACAAACTCGCATCCCACAACTGCACTTCGTTGCCATAACTGGGATGACTCTTGAGGCCCGTCGGCGAGGTCGCTTGCACGAATAGTTCGTAGTCGCCGTTGGCCACGCTGCGGGAATCAAAGTTCAGCAGGTAGCGCCCTTGCGGCGCGGGCGCGTCGCGTGCGGTGTTGAGTTCGATCACACGGGTGCCTACTCCGCTGCCGCCACTGCTGGGGCGCAGGAATACTTCGACTCTGGCGATGCCTTGCGTGCCGCCGGTGGACCAGACTTCGGTGCTGGCAATCGGAAACACCATCAATTCGGACGCCCAGTCGGCCCAGCTGCGGTTGCCGACTTCGACGTTCAAAGCCACATCGCCAGCCACCGGAATACGACTGCGCGGATCCGCACCAATCAGATGTTGCGAGGCGATGCCAACACTGCCAATGCGGGTGAATCGCGCTGGTGGACCGGTGCGCGGCAGTTCGGCGTGCGTCGGAAAGTGATGGATGGCGGCAGGCGGCGTGTAAGTCGGCGCGCTGCCGGATGGATAGAACACCTCCACGTGAACATTCAGGATGCCGGTGTTTTCGGCAAAAAACTGGAAGCGGTTGTTGCCAACAACCAGCGGCGAGGCGCCGCCATGGGCGATGTCACCCAACTTCACACGCACCGTATGCGGCATGCCCCAAGCCAGCAACTCGGGAACGTTGGGCAGACTGTTGTTGGGCCTTGGCGGCAGCGCGATATTGGTGCTGCCGTTGACTCTTACGTGATCACCCGGGGCCAGGGTGAAACCGGAGTAATCGCCCATTTGATAGGTGAAAACCAGCCATGCCTCGGCGGTGGCGCCGGCCTGCGTGGGACGCAAATCGTCGGGAACAGTGACGTTGAATTGTGGATGTGCAGCGCTGTTGCGGTTGGCCTTTTGGTAATCGGTGCCGGCGATGCGAGTGACGTAGTTGTGCACGCTGCGCGGCTCGACCACCGGGCCATCAAAGCCGAAATTGTCCCAATGCAGCAGGAAGTAAGGTACGCCGTCTTTGGGCGTGTTGTAGCCGAAGCCGACCCACAACGGCTCATAGTCGCCGGCGCTCAGTGCATAGGGCGCAAAGCTCGCATTGATCACTTGCCGGCCATCAATCAGCACCTCCACACCATCGGTGCCGACGCGTGCTTCAAAACTGCGGCGGACATTGGGCACGGCTTGTCGGCCGAGCGTTTCCATGTCGACCGATGCGATCCGATGCGACGCACCATTCATGCCGATCAAGCTGACGCTGAAGGTCTGGAACTGCGAGCGAAAGCGCAGCACGCCCGCCGGTAGTCCGGTGGCGCCTTCTGCGTCAAAAAAGTCAGCGTGGCCGGTGAGATCGGTCTTGATGGGATTGAGATCGAGATACCAGACCGAGCGCGGGCTCAAGGGGCTATCCATGTCGAACACGATGCGCCGACGCACACCGGTTTCGATCCGCATCGGCTTGCGGAATCGTTGCGAGGTCTGCGACTTGTCGCCGGTGTTATCGAGCCGCGTACCGTGCAAGGTGTGCGCGTGAAACTGGTCATTGATGAAGAACAGATTGAAGCGCGCGTCGGTTGAGGTGACGGTGGCGTTGTTCCAAAGTTTCTCGTCTGCCGCACCCATCGGCAGATTGAAATCGTCGAAGTAGGTCATGCTCGCGCGCAGTGCGGCGACCCGGCTGCCATCGCCGCCATCGAAGCTCAGCAAACGCGGCAAACTGGTGATTTCGCCCAGCGCATTGATGCGCTCGACTCGCACTTGGTGCGGCACGCCATTGGCCAATGGCTGGATCTGCACACGCCGACTGCCGGTGACCAGCCAGCGAGCGCCGGGTTGTGTAGCACTCAGCGCTTTGCTGATTGCGGCTCCGCATTCACCGAGGCAACCGATGCAGCCACTGCCCGCTCCGGCACCACTGTGTAGTTGCAAACTGTCGGTCTTGCCGACCGCGCTGTTCAGCGGCCACCACGTGACCAGAAAGCCAGCGTCTTCTCGGCCGCTACCGGACATCGTCCACCACTGGCCCCACGCGTTTTCGACGTCGTAATCCAGCTCCAGCGTCGCCACGCGATCATCGCGAAAAATCCGCACCTGCGGTGCCGCCTGCAGATCGACGCCGGCCTCAAAGCCGGAATGAAAGATCGACTGCGCCCATGCCGCACACGGCATCCACATCCACGCAGCGAGCACCAGCAAGAACGACTGGCCGTTGAATCGCCTTCCAAGCAACAAGTTCGCGTGCACGGGCATCATCCGGAAGCTGCCTGAGCCGGATTCTCATCCGTAAACAAAAGCAAAAATGTGATGCGTAGCACACTGAGCACCCCCAAGTGCTGGAGCGGGGGACAACCCCCGCGTAGGCGGTCGCGAAGTTCATGTATCGCCAAGCGTCAGTGGGACCGCCTTTGCATCGGACTGAAATTGCGGGTGGCGGTGGGTGCGATGGTGGCGGCTTCCGCCATCCACGCGGGCAACTGCAAGGCCAATCGACGCAGCATGGCCTGGCCTGCGGTTTGCCCCAAAGGCACCACCTTGATCGCGGCCATGACCAAGTTCTCCAACAGGCTCCACGCCAGCGGATCCAGTTCGCGCAGCAGTTCACGCTGAAAATCACTCATCCGCTCGGTAAGCGGCAAGGCAAGCAACCATTGCCGCAGCGAGCGACCGGTTTGCTCGCATTCCATCCTGAGCTCGCTGCTTTCGCGGCTGACCAACACCGGCGTATTCCATTTGCGCAGCGCTTGCTCATCCGACCGCTGCCACGCCTCGAACTGGGCGCACCATAGCGGCGCCTCGCCTTACAGCCAGACTTCGCGTAAGTAATCCTCGATCCAACCTTCGGCCGCCGCCGCGTCGCCGATCAGCCCAAATTCAAACGCCGCCTCTATCCCCAGCGAATGACTGAAGGCACCGACGGGCAGCGTCGCCGACGACAGTTGTAACAAGCCCGATAGCGCGTCTGCGCTAGTCAAGATGATCGTCCGGCAATTGCCGCTTGAGTGTGGCGCTGCGACTGGCGTGGTCGTCGGCGATCACTGGCACTCGCGGTGCAGTGAAGGGCACGAACGCAGTCAACATTGGCGAGGAGTGGTGCGGGTGTGGATGGCTGCGCACGTGGCCTGTGCCGGAGGCGTGCAGGTCTTCATGCGATTGCTGGCTGTCGGTGTGCTCGACAACTAGGGCAGTCGGCAGGTTTTGCGGGGACTTGCTGTCCACAGGATAGCGCAGGGCAAACACCTGCTGCGACACCTCGTAGTCCGCTGCAAACGTCTCATCGTGACCATGTTTGTGGCCACCGCCGTAAGCTCCCGTCTCCGGCACGAACGCGGCTTCCACTGCGGTCACAGCGACGCCCAACTGCAGCAGCATTTCCTGCAATACCGGATCAGGCTCGATCGCCAACCACGCCGCGCCCACTTCAATGGTGACGTGTCGATTGCCGAGGTGATAGGCCGCGCGCGCCAACGCCTGCGAGCTTGACGCGGTGATTCGCAGCAAGGGCTCGGTGCGCGCGCGCACCACAAAACACTCGCCGCCCGCGGCACTGAGGCAGTCACCCGGACGCAGCGCTTGCCCGCCGGACAAGGCCCACGCCAGCTCGCGGCCGTCGGCCAATGGCAAACGCAAGCGGCTGCGCTTGCGCTGATCGAAAGTCAGGTACAGCGGCTCGGGATTGGCGCTAGGCGCAGCTGGCAAGGGGATGGGTTGAAGTAGCAGCAGAGTCATTGCAATTGATTTCTAGGCGGTGAGCACAGTGAGTGAAGCAAGTCGGCAAGTTCCTGCGCAAGTCTTCCGGGAGGGCACGCCGGCATTGCAGCTCAATTCAAGAATGTGTCTCGGCGCATGCACGGTCACCAGCTTGGTTCCATCGGGAAAGGTCGCCTCCACTTGAATGTCGGGAATCAAGTCGGCGATGCCACCCATGACGTCGTCGCGGCCGAGCACGGTGGTGCCGTACTGCATCAGCTCGGCCACGCTCTGACCGTCGCGTGCGCCTTCCATGATCGCCGCACTGATCAGCGCAACGGCTTCCGGATAATTGAGTTTCAGACCACGCGCGCGCCGGCGTTCGGCCACCAGCGCGGCGGTGAACAGCAGCAACTTGTCCTTCTCGCGCGGGCTCAGTTCCACAGCAGGTTTGCCCTCGGTGGGCGCCTCGTGAAGGAATCTGCCAGCAGTGGGCTCGTCATCAAGGAATCTGCCATCACGTGCTCCAGATGCGGGGTCGATTCGCAGCGCGACCGGCCAACCATGGCCGCAATGCACTCCACACGGTCTCCAGCAATTCCCACACCAACGCGCAATCCGGCCCCAACACACGCAGCAGCAACAGATTCGCCGGCGCGGGCAACCAGGTGACACCGAAAATCAGCGAGCCGTCGCCGCTATTCGGGGAATGCTGCACCGCAACAGTGCGCGCCAGCTCCAGTACTTCGGCCTGAGTCGCACGCATCGCCGGTGAGCATGCCCACGCGGTCGCGAACACATCGCGCCCGGCCAAGCCCACGGGCGAATCGCGTAATGCGGAATCGGCTACCAGCTCGGCCTGCTCCAACCAGCACAGCTGACCCTCGCGAAACAGCGTCATCGACTGCGACCAATGACCAGTTCGCCAGCCCTCGCCTGCTGCCAAACGACCGAGCTGGATGATGTCCCAACCCAACATCGCCGCTTCGGCATCGAGGTGGATCGAGGTGCGCTGCTGTACCCGCGCGCCATCAAACAGGATGGCTTCCTGCGGCAGCCATTCGAGACATGCATCGTTGCCCACACTCAATCGCAGCTGTTGACGAGCCGCCCCACGCCCGCCGTGATACCACTTGCCCGCACCCGGCGTGGTCGCCAATACCTGCGCACCAGACTCCAGCTGCAAACGGATGTCCAGCTCGTCACCGCCGGCGATTCCGCCCGGCGGATGCAACAGCAATGCATGCGCGCAATCGCGCCCTTCCGGATACAACATGCGCTGCACGCGCAGCGGCCCAAAGTGCCGACACGACTCCAACCGAGTGTCGTCTGCTCGCCGCGCAAATTGCAGATCGAGTTCAGCCAGCCAGTTCGGCGGCAACGTCGCAGGTTACAACGCGGGAGTGAGGCCAGTATCCATTGGAGCTTGGCTTGCACGAAGTGCGCCATTCGTACTGGATGCATCCGAAGGTTGGCGAGTTCAGCCAATTACCTCGGTCTTCGGTGCCATGCAGCAGGCTGCGGCATGTCCTTCCCGCGCAACCAGTAGAACGGCAGCACGGTCAGCATCAACAAGAAGCTAAGCCCGCTGGCTTCGATGCCAGCGCCCCACATCGCGATGAAGGAATAGATCAGGCCGGCAACAGCAGCCGGCACCGCGATACCCCATCGCAATGCGGCCAAGCAAACCGCGGCGTATAGCCACAGCGACGAGGACGTGGTCACCAACACCAGAAAGGTGAACACACCGCCAAGAGTTGGGCTGGAATTGGACAGCACCAGCACGCTGGCCAAGATGGATGACAGCACCAGCACACCGATCGGCACATCGCGTGCGCCGGTGCGGCGAAACCATGCCGGCAACATTCCACCCCGCGCCATGCTGAGCGGGACTTCGCCTTGCATCAACACCCACCCATTCAGCGCGCCAATGGCGGCGATGGCGGCGAACGCGGCGATGGCAAGGCCGGCATTGGCGCCGGCCCAGGTCTGCACGAACAGCTCAAATGGCGCGTTGGATGCCACCAGTGTTTCCTCCGGCAAAGTCAGAGCAATGCCGGAACACACCAAGATGTAGATCAGCCCAGTCAGCAGCGTACCCACCATCGTCGCCCGCATGACGGTGCGCGCGGGATCACGCACGCGGCCAGCGGCGATGCCCGCACATTCAAAACCGAGCATCGGAAACAGGGTCAGGGTGACGGCGGCGAATAGCCCGGTCAGACCGACGTCCAGAGTGGGCAAGGGAGGCAGCGGTGCTGCGCCGGTCGGCACGATCACCATCAGGATCGCCGCGGCAACCAGCAGCGGCAGCAGCTTCAGCACCGTGGTCAGCACCTGGAAGCGGCCGACCACGACGGCACCTGCCAGATTGAGTCCGGTCAGCGCCCACAGAATCGCCACCGACGTCAGCGCGCCACGCAAAGGCGTCGCGTTGAGCGCGGGCACGAACACACTCAGATAGCTGGTCGCCGCCACCGCGATG
>JANNWF010000603.1:0-5441 GCA_031408455.1 Pseudoxanthomonas sp.
CGCGCCGAGTCTTGCGGTATCCGCGTAATTGGGATTGCCGTAGTTGACGCCGTTGGAAGCACCCGCCTCGATAACTGAACCCAGGACAACCGCTGTTAGCAGCCTCTTCAGGTGCCGGTCTATCTTTCCCGTCAGACCCGAATAGCCGGACAGGTCCACTCCAGGCATGCCCTCCAAATCAAGGTTGGTGCCATCAGGGCGAATGATGCGAGTCCACACGACGAGGATGCGTGACTGACCGTAAGTGACGCGGCTATCGTAAGTGCCCAGGACACGCGATCCCTGCGGGATCAGAAGATGTTTTCCGGTCACCGTGTCGTAGATGCTCTGCGACACTTGCCCTTCGATTGGCCCCGGAAGATCGGAATTTATTCCAGTGATCATCACGCCCGGCAGTACAGTGCCAGCCATGATCGTGTACGGGGATGCCGGGGTTTGCATCCCCTGCTGCAGATCCCACGCCTTCTGACGATTCTTTTCCGCGAAGGCGACTTTGTCGTCCTGGCGATTGTCGTTGTCCCGCGATGCCGTGGAATCATCGCCGGGGGTAAGGCTCGCTCGCAAGCGATCGGCAGCACTGCCGCCATCACTCCCAAATGGGAGACTACCGCCAGCTGTAGCAATAGCCCCCGCAGTGCCACCGCTAAAGCCAAACCCGCCTTCCCGAGCCCGTTCAGCTCGTTTCAGTGCGTCGACCTGCTCCTGATACACGGCCTGCTCATAGGGTGTTAGCTGTCGCGCCTGTCCGTTGTTGGGAGTCAACGCCCCAATGCCGTTGCCGCGCACCGACATGGCCGCGGCGCCAACATCGCCCGGCAATTTTGGACCAAGCCTGGGTACCGCGGCGCCGGAGTCCGAATAGCCGGGCAAGGCGTTGATCGCCTCCGGCGTAGTTCCCAGGGCGGCGGCAGTTTGCGACGCCGGATCCGGCTGCTTGTTGGCCACTGGTTTGTGCCGAATGACAGTGGAGATAGCCAACACCACGGCCAGACCCACCAATCCTGCTAACGCAGCAACCGTCTTTCGATTGAAGCGCTTCACTTTCGGCAGCACAGTGCGATTAGTCAGGGGCTCGGCGCCCCCGGTCGGAGTGAAGTATTCCTCCTGTTCGGTGCCGCCTCCGCCGTCACGTGAGTCTGTAGTGCTCATGGCAGGACCTCAAAGTTTGTCGCGATAAATATCGACGAAGTTCTTGGTCCCTACGCGCAGTTGAGCGCGATGAAATAGGCGATCGACAATGTAGTAGTCGCCCTTAACACGGTAGTTGACCAGAAGGGGTGCACTGCGTTCTTCCATAACAAACAACGCAGGTGACTCCCACACCTTGGTGTCTACCGGCATCTGCAAATAGGTTTTTCGCCCGTCATCGAACACGCGCACGGGTGTCCACACCTGCTTGCCTCCCTTCGTGCGATACCCGAAATTCAAGGACTCTGGTGAAGTGCCGACGCCTTCCTGTATGGCCGCACTGCTAGCCGGCGGCACGGCGCCCGAACTGATCGCGGGACTCATCAGCGTGGATGCAATGCTTTCCGGAACGTCATCACTCGGGTACGTGAAGGACACGAGCGGCATATAGGAGTGCGTCTCTGCGCGCAGCAACAGACTGTACAAGTGCCGATTGGTGGGAATGAGCATGTTGGTTTCAATGCCGCTCAGAATCGGCTTGATCATCACCACAACATGACGCTGTGCTCCCTCGCCCGTGGTAACGGTGTCTGCCACCCATTGAACGGTGTCAGCCGCCTTGGGCTTCCCATTCTCCGAGGTTATCGATTCACCCGGCTGCAGCTCTATGGCCGTCATCCGATCAGGTGCCGCAAAGATTTCATAGATGGAGCCGGACACATACGGGAAGACCATCTTGGCTCTCAGAGGCACGGCCCTTTCAGCGGTAATCATGCCATCGTCAGCGACCCCGTCAGCCCGGCGCTGCGCGCGCGCGCGGCGGAGCTGCTTCTCCAGGCTTTTCACGTCATCACTGCTCGGCGAACGCGGCACCGCACGCGCAGCCGCAGAGCCCAACCCCGCACCGCCGCCGGTGTTGCTCCCCGCCGATAACGGTACGCCCGTACCGCCCGGTGCCGCGGCTCCTTGCGCGACTTGTGCGGCCTGAATTGTTCGATTCAATTGCGCCATCTGCGCATTGGTGCGCTCGATCTGCGCCTGCAGTTCAGCGGGAGTCTGGGCCAGGGCGAGCTCCGGGTTCGATGCGTCCGGAACAATGGGGCGCGCCGTCTGCGCGAAGCCGCTTGCGCTAACAAGCAATCCCATTGCACAGAACAGTGTTGTAGTCATGTGGCTCATAAATGTCTCACTCCAGAAATGTCGTCGAAAAACGATACACGGCGCAAGTAAAGGAGCTATTGCTCCCGCGTCCACTGAAAGTCCTTGATGAAGAGCCCGATCGGGTTCCGTAGAATCGCGTCACTCGATGCTGGGGGTTGTACATCCACGTCGAACGTTGCCACCCACCGCTCTTCTTCTTTCGCCTGCCCTTCGGAGCCACGGAACACCTCACGCCATCGAGCTTGATAGCTGCTGCTGCCACTGATCGGCGTAACGGCTGTTAGCTCAAACTCCACAGTTTCTCGCCCTATGTTCTTGAGTCGCGGTTCACTCTGAGCCCACTCGTTGAGTTTGTTGGCGGCACCTTGGCGCATGAAAGCCAATGCATTGCCGTAGTTTGTCTTCACAACGACTGGATCAAGAGGCGCCGAGCGCACCCACATGAGCCAGGTCCCCAGCTGCCAGCGCACTTCGTTCAGAGAGGGGCTGAACTTTTCTGGCACGGCGCCGACCACAAACGGCTGTCCGTTCTCGGCCACGCGAACGTAGTACGGCACCACGGTTGCTTTGCTCGATTGGTAGATCAGGCCACATATGGCCAGGGCGGCTACACCGAGCGCACCAAAGGTTGCTAGTCGCCAGTTGCGCGCGCTTTGGATATTGCCGCCAATCCGATCATTCCATTCCGCGCGCGCGCGGTTGAATGCATTTTCCGGAAACTTCGCAGGCTTCGTTGAAGTCCGAATATTCAATAGTTCAGCTGCAGAGCTCATAGCATTGTCCTCGCACATCTCGTTGAGTCATTCCCGAAGGTCGTCATGCGGCACCACTGCCAAAGCGCCGCCCGGCTCGGTACGATGTGTGCAGTGCCTGCGTTGCACGCACGGCGGGCGCAACCGCCGCGCTCGCGACTCGCCGCACACCGCCCACTGCTGCCGTTCCCGCTGCGCTCGCGACGCCACGAGCGGCACCCTGGATTCGCAGTGCACTCGAAATGTTGCCACCCGCCGCCCTGGCCGCTCCAGTACGAGCCGCACCTACCGTTGCGCCAATGGTGCCCGCAGTACCACGCGCAACCGCGACGCCGCCCCGACCGATTGATCCGGCAGCCGCCCTCATTCGCCCCAACATGCCAACGCCGGCTGGGCCGCCGCCACCTGCGCCACCGCCCCGCCCTAACATCCGCCCCAACATAAACGCCGTGCTCGTACCTGCGCCCGTGATGTGACCGGCGTGCAACGAAGGAGAGCCTCCCATCAATCCTGCCGCCATTCCGGGTGCGTTCCACGCCAGAATAGCCAGCAAGAACGTTGCGCCGACCAGGTTGAATGCCATGCCTACCGTGATAGCGCCGGCCGCAGGAGGGGCGATAGCCTGTAGAACCGGCAGCGCGGCCGCCAAGATGAAGGCCAGTACGCCCATCTTTATGGCACTGGCGAATATTGCCCCGATGGCGCGCTCGGCCAGAAAGGACGTGTGCTTGTTGACGGCGAAGGGGATGAGAACTGTCGCCAGCACCGCAATCAAGTAGAACTCGAGGTACGTCAGCGCGCACTGCACCGCCATGATGAACAAGGCGATCGCGAGCAGAATGAATGCGAAACCCAGCATCATCAACGCGCCCACGTTCCACCAGTTCAGCCCATCGATATAGTCGGAAATGGGCTGCGAAATGCGCCAGAACTGGTCAATGATCGCGCTCGGGTTGGTCAGCGTCGGAATGCCACCACCGCCGCCAGCCTGTGATCCCCAGGCCGTAAACGTGTTGGCGATCAGTTTGGCCCAATTGCCGAATCCGCCGCCTGCCGGCGGGATGGGCCAGCCCGTCACCAGCACAACGATGAACGTGAGAATTAGAATTTTCTGAAACAGTTTTGGCAGCAAATTCTGGCCTTCAAGTGACCAGTACAGCGCCGCCAAGACAAACTCAATACCCGCCAACAGGAACAGTAGCCGTGTGGCGATGGGATTGAGGGCTGCGAACCCAGCGTTGAACACGTTGAAGAACGCCTGCATGATCTGCGTCAACGTCCCGTTGTTAGCCGCGTTGATGGGTGGAACCTGCGCGAACGCCGCCATCGGCATCACAGCCAGCAGCACCACGAGGGTCACCATCGCCGCCCCGCGTCGACGATCCCACGTGAACGTTGCTAACAAGGCGCTCATCAGGGCAGCGGGAAGGGCAACGCAGGTGCGGCGTTGGGGGTGTTAGCCCGATTCATGTCCGTCGTGATCGCCTGCGCCTGCGCCCGATCGTCCACTTCCTTGCCATACATAACCATCTGGGCGTTGGCCATCGCGGCGAGCAGCGCGTTGGTCTGCGACACGTTGGTCGCGATCTGCGCTTGTATCGACCCCATGCTGTGCATTGCGGATACGGTGCCGGTCGTAGCGCCTAGATTCGCTACTTTCTGCGTAAGATTGGCCTGATCGACCGGCAGCTGCGCCGCCACCTGTCCCGCCATCCGGCCGAGACCCTCAATGTCTTGGCTGGCCTGTGCAACATAGGCTTGGGTCTGCGCCAGCATCTGCGGCGCGGTGAGGCCAGGCGCAATGGCGCGATTCGGAAACAGATTGTTGTAGTTGACGGTCAGGTTGGCGAGGTTCGCCGCCATGCTGTTGATCTGAGCCCAGCTGTTCTGAAGCTGCTGATACGTCTGAATGTATTGGCCCAGGTACTGATTGATCAGCGCTTGCGGCAGCGACGCGAGATTTTGAATGCCCTGCTGAATCTGCTGAATCTGGTTCGCGATCTGCGTTGCACTCTGTACCGTCATCTGCAACGAGCGCGCGGCGGTAAGGATATTTTGTGCGAGGTTGGCGGGATCTATGACGGCCCACTGGGCCTGGGCTGGTCGTGGCGCGCTGACAAACAGCGTCAGCGCCGCCGCCGTGCTCACCGCCAGCGTTCTTACCCTTGAAACATACTTCATCGGAACTCTCCTATTGAGGTGGTGTTATGCGGCCGCACCGCGCGAGGACTCAGGCGCGCCGTACATCATGTCGGCCACCCATGGAAACTGCCGGTCCGCCAGGTATTGCGTGTTGAAAGATTGGGTATCGAGCTTCATCAGTGGCGCGGCCGCCTTCAGGTCAGCGTCACCCGTCGCCGCGCAATACATCAGGCCGATGTCGCCAAGCGCCAGACTGAA
>JANNWF010000604.1:0-27118 GCA_031408455.1 Pseudoxanthomonas sp.
GTGAGCGTCCCCAGGCGAGGGGCGCAATCCGACCCACACGAGTCACTCAAGTACATCGCCAGAAAAGAGAAAGCGGTCATTCGCAGGTGACCCCATTGGGCGCGGCAGAAGTCGGCTTCGGTGACGGGTTGAGCAGGGCGAATATTGAGATCCGGCCACAGGGTTTTGCAGGCTTGCATGACAAGGCCGGGTTTCGCGGCGCTTGGCGAAAAGCCTTGTGCGGGTGCGAGCATTTCGGGGCAGAAGACGACGTTCATCGGCATGGGGTTTTGGGTTTGGATTTTTGTGTGGTGATGAGTTCGCGGGTGGCGGGTATCAGAAGGTGAGATTGGGGAGTGAGAGCGGTCGCGCCCTTGGGCGCTCTTACGGGTGTCCCGACTTCCGTCGGTCCTACCGGGTGGCAACGAGCATTTCCAGGCGCTGCACAATTTCCATGCGGCCATCGCTTGCGCGCAGTCGTTCGGCGGCGGCGATTCGTGGGGCTGCGGGCATTTCGATGGCGGTGTTGATGGCGTTGCCGAGTGCGGCGGCGGTGATGCGCTCCATCGGTATCGGGCGTGGCGCTATGCCGGCGAGGTGCAATCGATGTGCGTGATGGAATTGGTCGAGAATCAGCGGCAGTAATACCTGCGGAACGCCTGCACGCAAGGCCGATGCCGTGGTGCCGGAGCCGCCGTGGTGGACCACGGCCGCAGTGCGCGGGAACAGCAAGGCATGCGGTGCCTCTTTCACAACGCGCCAACCTGTCGGCAACGCTCCTGCACCGAGGCCGGCCCAGCCGGCACCGACTACGCAGCGTCGGCCGGTGGCCGATACGGCATCGACGATTAATGTCCCGACCCGGTCGGTGCCTTCGGATGACATGCTGCCAAAGCCGACGAATACCGGCGGTTCTCCATCCGCGAGCCAGGCGTCGAGTTCGGGGTCGAGCGGTGCCGGGTCGTCGAAATAAATGAAGTTCGCATACGGGTAGCGCCCCTGCCAGTCAGGATCGGGAGGAAACAATGTTTCGTCCGCCGCGATGACCAATGGAAATTCTTCCATCAGATGCTGCCTGAATCCACTGATGCGGGGCATGCCGATGTCGGAACGCGCCTTGTTGAGGGTGCCGCTCACCAATTTGTCGCCGAGAAAACGGTTCAAGCTCCACAGGAATGTGTTTACCCAGTGGGGCATGCCGTGCCGCGGAATCGTAGGTGGTGGATGCAGACGGGATGGGAGCATGCCGCTGGTAAAGAGCACGCCAAGAATGGGTAAGCGCAATTGCTCGGCAACCGAAGGCGCCATGATGGCGACGCCTCCCCACAGTATCGCGTCCGCGCCTTGGCACACGGGCACGAGTTGTTTTATCTGCAGCGGAATCTGTTCGGAAAGACAACTCCGTGCGCCTTTGAGCATTCGCAGCGGATTGCCGGAAAAAATGTGGCGGTTCTCCGACATGAATACCTGCATGTCAATGCCGAGCGGTGCGAATTCAAAGCCGAGACCTTTCACCCAGCCCTCGAAGTTCGGCGGTGCCGCGATCACCGGTATGTGCCCGCGCGTGACGAGCACCTGGGCTAGCGCCAGCATCGGCTGCATGTCACCGCGGGAACCGACGGTGGCGAGCACAATGCGCAAGGGTTGTAAGGTATTCAGACCTCACTCCCGGATGCAATCAGAAAAGTATTCATTTCGCCTTTGCCTTTGACCTCGATGACGCCACGGTCATCCAGCCTGAAGTGAGGCCGCAGCAGTGCGGCGGTTTCCGCGCTGCAGTGCACTGCGCCGGGCACGCCGTGTGACTCGAGGCGGCTGGCGGTGTTCACGGTATCGCCCCAGAGGTCGTAAATGAATTTTTTGCGCCCGATCACGCCGGCCACCACCGGCCCAGAATGCAGGCCGATACGCAGCGAAAGCGACTCGCCGGTTTCCGCTGCGATGCGCGCCATTGTCTCCAGCATTCCGTGAGCCATGCGGGCTGCGGCTTGCGCGTGGTCGTCGCGGCGCTCGGGTAGCCCGGCCGCAGCCATGTAGGCGTCGCCAATGGTCTTGATCTTTTCCAATCCGTGCGTCTCGGCAAGTGCGTCGAACTCGGTGAAAATACGGTCGAGCAACTGCACCAGCGCATGCGGCGTCATGCGCGTCGAGAGTGGTGTGAATCCGACGATATCCGCGAACAATACGGTGACGTCGTCGCTGTGATCGGCGATGGCGCCATCGGCGGTTTTCAACCGCGCTGCTATGGATGCTGGAAGTATGTTGAGCAACAATCGCTCCGAGCGCTCCCGTTCAACGGCGAGTGCGCGCATGGCGATGAACTCGCGGCGCGCAAACAAATCCAGTTGGTAGCCCATGAACATCCCGAACACATTGGCCGATATCAACCAGAACGCGTGGCGAAACAACACATCGCCGGGCAGCGCATCGGTTGCGAGCAGGAAAGCCAGATACACCGCCGCGGCGAACCACCCGCCCGCCGTGGCGGCCGGAAAACGGAGACGCAAAATGCCGTAGTTGTTGAAAGTGTGGACCACCAGCAAGGCCAGGCCCGAGATGGCCAGCGAGGTCGGTGGCAAAAGCGAAATTAAGCCGATCAGGAAAACGGCGATCAACAAGAAGAAAGACAAATAGAAGGCGGAGCGATACCGAAGGAATAAACGCGAACCTTCGAAGACATAGAACAATATGGCGGTGCCCAGGAATATGAAGCACAGCACCGATACGCGATTGAGGTCCAGATGGGCCGGCTGGATGCCAATCATCGCCAACATCCATACGACCGTTACCAGGATGCCCGCAAATAGTGCCGACAAGCGGCGCGGCCGTCGCGCCTTGAGCTCCTGCTCATCGACATACAAGGCTTCGAGGTCCGCATCGGCGAAGCGCAGTGACAGGCGATGCATGGTGGCGGGATCGGGATTCATAAAGTACGAGCTGCCCGGATCAGCAGCTGCCAGAACTCCCTAGATTAAACGGCTCATTCGCTGGATGCGAAGAGTTTGCATGCTGGCTGTGACGGACAGTCTGGCGAACTGCTTATCCATGGTGCTCGCCAGCGTGGGGCGGGTAGCTCCCCAACGCGAGGGGCACAATCCGACCCGTTTCGGTCATTCGAATCTCTACAGCTCAGCGAAGAGCGGTCGTTCGCACACGTTTAGGCAACTCATCTAAAGATAGGCTGACGTGCGTCCCTTTCAAGTCGCTGCGGTAGTTATCAGCAGCACCGCGATCAGCGCACTTGGTTTATTGCGGCCCTTCAAAGCCATCGCGAAAAACCGTTCCCGAGAACAACACGTAGACCGCGCCGCGGCTGCTCGCGTGCGCGGTTGCGCCGACCATCGTTGTGCTGCCATCGATGGCAATGCTGGCGCCGAAAAACTGATTCGGAATGTTGTCGAATGGTTCGACTCGGGCGCGTTGAGTCCACAGATTGTCGGCACCACGTCGATAGGAATAGGCCGAGCCAATCTGCTGGCCGTTGATCAGGTGCCCCGGCAGCCCAATCGCGATCGCGCTGCCGGAAATCGCCACCCCTGCCGAGGAGAACATTTCGCCAGCCACGCCGTCGGCAGCGACCAACTTGGTCACCTGCGTCCAGACGTTGTTGCCATTGCTTTCGAACACATAAGCTGCGCCCTGATTGACCGCATTGCCGATACGCGCGCGAGCAGCACCTGCAACGACAACGTTGCCTGACATCGCGACTTTGCCGCCGAGAAAATCCATCCGCAATCCATCGCTGGCGATCAGCTTTGCGCGCTGCGTCCATTGGCTGGCGACGCGCTCGAACACGTAAGTCGCGCCTGCGCTGAAGAACGGATCGGCATTGCCGTTGTCGCTACCGATGCTGCCAGCGACCACTCGCTCGCCTTCGATGGCGACCGAGCCACCGAAGTTGTCGAATGTCGCTCCGTCAGTGGCGAAAATCTTCTGTTGCAGCTGCCATTGCTGGCCACTGCGCACGAAGACGTACGCCACACCTTGCAACGATGTGCCTCGCTCCACCACGTCCGCGCCATCGGCACCAATGACGATGCTGTTGCCGGAGATATCGACACTGATGCCGAATTGGTCGGTGGTCTGTGGATCGATCACGGTGAGCTTGGCGGTCTGCGTCCAAACGCCGGCTACCAGCTCATACACGTACACGCCGCTGCGCCGAGGACCTGCGCCCGCGCGTTCTGGCGCGCCGACCACGATGGTATCGCCGTCCACTGCTACGTCGTAACCAAACACTGCGCCAGCGGCGCCGTCAGCTGGGGTCAAGCTCGCCGTTTCCAGCCACGCGCCTGCGCTACGCTCGAACACGCGTACAGGGACGATGGGCGTCGCGGTAGTGGACCCGATCACGGCCACGTCCCCATCCAGATCCACCGAGTTACCAAACTGCTGCGAGGCGACCCCATTGCCGGCCAGCAGGCGCGTTTGGGTGGGCAGGCTGCCGGCGTTGCTGGCAGGGGCGGACAGGCACCCTGCGATGCACAGGGGTATCGCAAGCCATTTGCCGCTCATGTTTGGGTGTTGCCTGAGTGTGAGTCAGCAGTGTGGCGACTCCTGCTTCCTTGCGAACCCCCGCGATTGCGGGGTTAGCATTCTCGCCATCAACTGCTGGGGTTGAAGACCCAGTCAAGTAACACCGCCGCGCCGATTGTCGCGGAACCGTCGTCCACGTCGCTGGACATGCCAATTTCAGTTGGGTGAACCGCCGCGGTTTTCGTAGAAGCTGCCTTGCTTAGGCCCCGCACGCAGGGGCACAATCCGACCCACAAGAGTCACTCAAGTACATCGCCAAAAAAGAGAAAGCGGTCATTCGCAGGTGACGCCATGTGGCGCGGCAGAGGGGCTGCCATCGATGCAGCCTCGGCTGACGTCAAAGCAAACGACGCCTGCCGCCCACCCGACACAAGCCGCCGTTCGATGAGCTGGGCACAACGCCTCAAGCGCGTGCTCGGCGTCGATGTGAGCACCTGCGTCCACTGCGGCGGTGCGGTGCGGATCGTGGCCAGCATCGAAGAACCCACAGTCATCTGCGCCATCCTTGCCCACCTCGAAAAGCACGACGCGAAGGAGGAAGCGCACTACCTCCCCCGACCGCGCGCGCCAGCGGCCGTGGCCATGGCCGCCTAGTCGCAAGATCGGCCACGCCTCCCAACATCGAAAACCAATAGCAATTAGATGCGGCAGCGGCGTCTGGGAGAACTGTCGCCTGCTGACCGTCGAGCGCCCGCTGCTGGGCGTTGTCCGCGATGACGATCTGCCCGGCTCCGAAGCCGCGCGTCTGGCGCGAATACCTTCAGGGCGGCAGCGCGCACGACCTGCGCCCCGTTGGGGGTCACAACGCGCAGGATCGATCTGCGCAGCCTGGGGGGCTGCTGCTGGCCCTGGGGCAGTCCGTTGCCGCTGGCCGGCGGTCCCGTCGTGTTCTCGGCGGGTGGCGGCCCGTCGCGCGTGAACGCAGCTTGCCGAGCCTGAACGGCAAGCCGTCGGCCGTCGACAGCATGTGCTGCAGCGAACCGAGTCCGGAAAAGATGCCCGCTACCGTGACCTCCAGTTGGCACCGACGGAGTGAAAGGCATGAACGTAAGAATCCTCGCGATCTCGATCCTGGCGCTGGGCATGGCGGGATGCGGAACCTACGGCAGTAATTACCAAGGGCGCGGTCAGCAGAGCGTCGCCAAGCATTCGACAGACTGCTTCAACTGCGGCGTGGTCACGCGAGTCCTCAGCGAGGATGGCGGGCAGAGCAGCGGCGCAGACTTCGCGACCGGCAGCCAGGCGGGGCGCGAGGCAGCGCGCGGCAGCCGCGGGCTGCATCGGCTGGATGTGCAGATGCACAACGGTCATAAGGTGCGCTGGCACCAGGATCGACTGGACGGCGTGCGCGAGGGTTCGCAGGTCGTGATCCGCGATGGCCAGTTTCAGCTCAATTGAATGGGGTCGCAGCTGATGGCGACGGCTCTGGCCACGGGTGGCAAATGGAGTGTGGCAAGTGATGCGGTTGGCTCGACGACTGCGCTGGCCCTGCGTCCGGTTGCTCCTGACCCGGCTATGCTCAGGCGCGTGAGCGTCGCCGTGCCGCGCGACGACGGCTGGGGGTTGATCCCGCTGCTGGCCGCAGCGTTGGTCGCGCCAGGGTTTGATGCCGATTCGGACCACGACCCCTGGGGCGACCAAGGTCGCGGCCTGCTGGCCAATCGAGCACCTTCGCTCAACAGGGAGACTGCCGACGTGCAGGAAGCATGGCTGAATGAGCTGCCCCTGCGGTGATGGCGACGGAACCTACCTCGCATTCATCCCCTGCCACGTTCTGCATCCGAAGGGTGGTGGCGTCGCGCGCGACCTGCTCAAGACTCGGGCTGCGCAGGCTCGACTGCACGAGACCAGGCTCGGCGAGAGCCTCTGCAAGCGGACATGCGACTGCGATCAGCCATGCAGACCACGCCAGGATGCGTTGATGGCGTCCAAACAGCGCGCCCATGAGAGATCTCGCGTGGCAACATTCGTCCCGCCTCTTCGGGGCGATTCTGCGTGAGATATTAACGAGCAAATTGCAATCGTGGCGTCAAGGTTAGGCAGTGGCCAAATGGCGTCGTCGGCCCCTTCGTTCTTTGTCAGCGTGGCGTCACCACCGTGGAATCCGTGCGGCTGAAGCGATGAGAGCAGCGTCCGAATTCGGCGACGAGCTGACACCCCTACGGAAGCTGGACACCGGTCCCCGACGCCATGTTCCGGCCTGCCTGGCGGGATCTGCGCTATCGTTGGGGCATGCGCCAAGTTTTTTCTGCCGTGCTCGCGATTGCGGTCCTTCTTTTGGCACAGACGGCTACCGCCGCCAGTTTCGACTGCGTCAAGGCGCGTACATCAACCGAGATGCTGGTGTGTTCAGACTCGACGCTGTCGCGTCTCGACGAACAGCTCGACGATGCCTACCGCTCCGCGCAACGCCGCGTCGAGTCCCGACTAGCGCTCCGCGATGCACAGCGAAAGTGGCTGTTGACCCAGAGGGACGTCTGCAATGACGCGGCCTGCCTTCGAGTCGCCTACCTCGCAAGGATCGAGGCGTTGCTCGACGAGTCGACGGCAAATCCCACTACCGAAACGCTGGAGCTGAACGCGACGAAGGCGCGGGAGGTGTACGCCGCGCCAAAAGGATCCTGTGGCGGGTTCCCGCGGCTGAACATCGGCATGGCGGCCGGCATGTGCGCTGGTCTAGTGGCCGGTCCGACTCAGGCCGGTTCGATGCGGAAGATTCGCATGCCGCGCGGACTGCTCGAGTTGGATGAAAGTACATGGCTGGTCACGGACCTGGGCGCTTGGACTGGCAAGTCGGGTGCGGTGTGGCGAATCCGCATCAATGCGGACAACTCGACGAAGATCGACTCGGTCATCACTGGGCTGGAGCTGCCGCACACGATCGCCTTGGGCACCGATGGCCGCGTGTACGTAAGTGAGATGGGAAGGATCTTCCGCTTCGATCCAATGGCAATCGATCCCGTCGCAACGATTGAAACCGTCATCGCGAATCTGCCTGACAACACGCTGCATGCACACCGCCATCCGATCGCCAGCTTCATCTTCGATGCTGACGGCGCTTTGTTGGTCAACGTTGGTGCGCCTTCCGACCAATGCCTGTCTGCGGCGGCTAAGCCGAGTGCCCCCACGTGCATCGAATCAGAACAAGGCGAGCAAACCGCAAGCATTCGTCGTTACGCGAAGAGCGGCTCCGGCAGTTGGAGCGACGAGTACAGCGTGCACGCCCGCGGATTACGAAATTCCGTCGCCCTAGCGCTCCATCCTTCGGGGACAATCCTGCAAGGCGAGAACAGCTTCGATTTCGAAGCCCGGCTTCGGCCCTTTGAGGAGATCAACGTTATCGAAGCCGGAAAGCATTACGGCTGGCCCTACTGCTACGACAATCACACCCCTAGCCCTGGCTGGCAGGGCATGGAGGTTGCCAAGTGCGAAGACCCTCGATTCACCGGACCGACGCTATTGCTTCCACCGCATTCCTCGCCGTTGGCGATGCTTTGGTACGACGGCGAGATGTTTAAACAGCTCAAAGGCAGGCTGCTCGTGTCATTGCACGGATTCCGCTCCGTCGGTGGTCGAATTGTCGCGTACGAGACTGACGCCCAGGGGATTCCGCTACCAACCGCGCGCGCCAAATTTCCGGTTTACGGCGGTACGCCTTTACCCTACGGATCACCTAACGCGGCAGATGCCTTCATCCTCACAGAGGATTGGAGCAAGGTCGTCGGCGTGCGGCCGCAGGGATCACCAGTCGATCTGGCGGTGGCGAAGGATGGGGCGATTTGGACCACGGATGACCGCGCTGGGCTTGTCATTCGAATTGCGGAGGATGAGAGCCGGTGATCGCATTCGACGCGGTGTTGTTTCAAATGCTCGATCACTTCTTATCAGTTGGCGATGCTCAGCACCGCTCACTGCGCGCCGCTTGCGCGCTCCACTGCATCACATTCGCACCGCTCTGCCGTAGCAAAGCGTCAAAATCATGCATGCGTGTCAGCCTGGGTAGAGCGCCTTGACGCTCGGATATTTCAACTGCCAAGCAGCCAACTCGGCTGGCAGGCTCAAGCGCTGATAGCATCCGCGCCACCAGCCATCGACAGGTGTGAGCAACTCATGAGCATCAGCGGCCCCGCGTGGGATCTGTCAGCGGAATACAGCGGCGTAGACGCGCCAGAATTACAGCTCGACTTGGACAAAGTTGACCAACTGCTGGAGCAACTGGCAACGCCCAACAAAGTCTTGTTGGCGGCACTGGGTGACTTGCAGACACTGGCTGTGGCAGCGGCTGGGCCTGTCATCGAAGCGGCGCGCGAAGTGCATGCAATCGGCACGGCGGCGGGCAAATTGCTCGGCAACGTGTCCACGTTTGCCAATTGCATTCTTAGCGTCGACGGATCTCATCCTGACGCGCTGGCGTTGCGCGGACGCTTGCAGAACTACGGCACGCGGATGTCCGCGGCGCTGCAGCCAAGCGCGCAGTTTCTGGATCTGGCCAGCGACGAAGTGATCACTATCTACTTGGACGATGACCACACCCGCGCTTCGGCGTTCCTGGTCCGCCATGGCCGTGAGCGGCGCGCCGACCTGCTGAGCCTGGCCGAGGAAAACTTGATCTCCGCCCTCGGCACTGACGGCGTACACGCCTGGGGCCAGCTGTACACGCAACTGTCCTCGACTATTTCATGTGCGGTTACGGTCGGCAGCGAAACCCAACAGATGGGTCTTGCCGCCGCCGCCGGCCTGATGCAAAAACCCGACGATGCGCTGCGGCGCAACGCGTGGAGCGCGGTCAATCGCGGCTGGGAACAACACGAAGAAAGCTGCGCGGCGGCGCTCAACTCGATTGCCGGCTGGCGTCTGTCGTTGTACGAGAAACGTGGCAAAACCAGCGGGCCACTGCCGTTCCTGACGCTACCTACCCACCAGAACAGAATATCGCCAGCCACGCTGGATACCCTGTTGCAGGTGGCCCGCGACTCTATTCCGATTGCCCAGCGCGCAGCCCGTGTGCAGGCCAGAGCCTACGGCAAGGACAAATACAGTCCCTGGGACAGCCGCGCACCGGCACCAGTGGCGGACAGCAGCGTCGGCGGCACCTCATTCGACACCGCCATCGACATCATCGCCAGTGCCTACGGTGAAGTGGATGCCGAGTTGGGAGACTTCATCCGCATGATGGCGGCCAACAAGTGGATCGAGGGCACGACGGGTGAACGCAAACGCCCGGGTGCCTTCTGCACAGGCTTCGCCAAGTCGCGCGCTCCGCGCGTCTACATGACCTACAGCGGCGGCGACTCCGACGTCATCACGCTGGCTCACGAACTGGGCCACGCCTACCACGGCTGGGTGATGCGCGACCTGTCCGACGACGAGCGCACCTACGGTATGTCACTGGCTGAAACAGCCAGCACCTTTGGCGAGACCATCGTCCGCAACTCGTTGCTGGCACGCGCCACCAACCCGGCGCAGGCGTTCAACATCGCGTGGCAGGACGGCGAGGCCGCGGTGGCATTCATCATGAACATTCCCGCGCGTTTCCAGTTCGAGAAGGAACTGTACGAGCGTCGCCGCGAACGCCCGCTGCGGCCATCCGAAATGAAGGACATGATGAGCCGCGCGTGGACCGACTGGTACGGTGACGTGCTGGACCAGCCCGATCCGATGTTCTGGGCGACCAAGCTGCATTTCTATATCAGCGGCCTGTCGTTCTACAACTTTCCCTATCTGTTCGGTTACCTGTTCAGCCTTGGCGTTTACGCGCAGCGCGAACGCCTCGGGACCGACTTCTTCCCGGCGTACAAGGCATTGTTGCGCGACACCGGCCGCATGAGCGCGGAAGATCTGGCGGCACGCCACCTTGGTGCCGACCTGTCCAAGCCCGAGTTTTGGCTAGACAGCATGAAGCTGGTGGAGGCCAGCATAAAGAAATTCGAAGAACTAGCAGACCAACTCGCCACCAGTTAACCGCGACAGCCGAAGACCAATGCGGATGCCAAGTTCCATAGCAGGGCAGCGCCTTTCGTCTTGAAGTCGGGGCAGGCCACCCAGTCAATTGCCGCCGTTGCCGGGCCGCCGCGGTTTGGATTCCTGCCGCTCAACGAGAAGCAGTGCGTCGCTTTGGTCGATTGGGCCGGTCGCCGCCTGCATCCTGGCAAGCGCGAAGTGATCGACAGCGCCGCGCCTGTTTCCGAAAAATTCTTCGCGGCGCTTGTGGCCGCCAACCGCTATCCCGCTCGGCCGCCAAATACGGCGCATGCGCGCCCCTTGACGCGAGTTAATGCTCGCGTCTGTCACCCCGTCGCGTTCGGGTCCGCACGAGCCGATATCCCGGCCCGGGCGTGATCCTGCGTCAGTCGCCGAAGCCGCTGTAGAAAATTTGAGTCGAGCCGAACGGCGCGCAGGCTGAGCCTTCAATCGTGCGGATGTCGTCGATCCACCAGCCGGTCGCAGCGACCGTCGTGTCAGTGGCAAAGCGGAACCGCAGGCGTAGAGTTTGGCCACCGAAGTCGGCCAGACTGACGCGGGTGGTGACGAACGACTGCGAGTTGCCACTCCAGGCTTGGCGACCGCTGAGGGGGCTGCTGAAGCCAGTCGAAAGCGGTCCGGTGTAGCCGACCGCCAGAAAGCGCTGCGCATTGGCCGGCACGGTTCCGTTCGCCGCGAGGATGTCGACCCACGTGGCACCGCCATCGATTGAATACTCAAGCACCCCGCCATCATAGGTAGGTTCGGTGACGTAACGATGCGAAAATTCCAGCACGGCGTTGGTGCCAGCCGCCAGATTCAGGGGGTTGGCGAGGGTCAGCATGCGGTCGGAGATGCCGGCAGGATCTGGCGCAAACCAACTCATGGTGGGCGAGCTGGAGGCGGTGTTGACGATCGCGAAATTAGCCCCGACGGTACCGGTTCCACTGGTAGTCCAATTCGCAGAACCACTTTCGACGTTATCGCTGAACGTGATGTTGTCCGGCCCGAATGCCGCGGCCGTGCGGATCACTACATTGGTCTCCTCCACGCCACCGCACTGACCCGCAGCGGGGCTCGCGCCCAAGTCTTCGGCCCGCACCGCGTAGTGCAACGCTTGGCCAGGATTGACGTCGATGTCCTGCAGGCTGGTGGCGGTGCTGCAAGTTACCAGCCGGTTAGCGGGTGCCGGGGTGAAACCCGGGGTGGTTGAGCGATAGATGTTGTAGCGCACATTTGACCCCGCGCCGCAGTTGCCACTCCCGGCCGACCAATTCAGATTGATCGCACAGCTGCTGTTGCCTGCACTGGCCGCACTGGTGAGGCCAGCGAAGGTGGGCGATAGCGCGCAGGTGCCTGTTGCCAAGGCTGAGCTGCAATTGCCCTGTGCCGATGCGCAGTCCAAAACCGTGTCAAACGACGCTACCCGATAGCTATACGTGGTGCCACCCGATACGGTGCTATCGACATAGTTGGTGACGCCATCGACTTGCGCAATCTGCACGTAACTGGTGCCTGGGCAGCTGCCGATGCTGCGGAACACCCGGTAGCGATTGATGCCACCCACGCCGGTCCACGTCACACTGATCTGGTTGTTGCCGGTCACGGAGGCGCTGACGTTGGTCGGCGCGGCCGGAGCATCACAGCTGCCAATGCCGTCAATGAACAAAGCATTGGATCCGGCCGGATCGAGAATGTCGCGCACTCGCGTGGTCGGCGTGCCCACGCCCTCCCAGGCGTGAAACAAGCCACCGTATTGGTCGCGCAGGCTGGCGCCGGTGCTGCCGCAGGCCGATGGGCCACCTGACAACACACCCACCAAGCGACGGTCGGCACTGTAGAGCGGTGAACCAGACGATCCGGGCTCGGTGACGCTGGGCGGCAGGGTGGTCGGCATCGGCGAAATGTTCGGCAAGCGCGGCGGGGTCGCATCCCAGTTGGCACGCCAGTGCACGCCGGTCGCGCCGCTGATGCTGTCCAGCGTCATCGGTTCTTCGACGAAAGTGATGCGTTTTTCGTCGACGCCAGGATGGTGGATGCTGGCGCACAGGCCGGCCGTGCTCGCGGTGTCGACCGGTGCCGCGCAAACGGTCGGTGGTTCGCGCCGATCCCAGCCCGCCCAAAAGAGATTGAAAGTATTGTCAGGCGCCGGTGTGGCGAGCTCGAAAATGGTCCAGTCCGAGCGCGTGTCGGCCGGTGTGGCACCGGCAAAAGGATTGTTGGTCTGGGCCAGGAAGCGTAGGCCCGCGGAGGTGGAGGTGGGCTTGGGTAGTACTGGCGACGTGCCACTGGCGGCGGGTACGCGGCAGGTGGGTGACTCGTAGTTCCAGTACACCACCACGGTGGCCGCGGCGGCGTCATTGCTTACCCCGCAGTGAGTAGCGGTGGCGAACAGCATGCGGCGGTCGTTGTTGCTGTTGTTGACCAGCGAGCCGGTGCAGGTGTCGGTGCCGCTACGGGTCCACGCACCGACCGAACGGCGCGGCTCGTTCCACGGGTCATTGGCGGAGAGACATGCGACATCCGTATTGCAGGCACCCGATTTGCACGCTTTGGAGAGGCGTCCAAAGCCGCGATACCCCTGACCGATGTGTACCAGGCTCAGATCCACCAGATGGCGCTGGTCAGCCGCCACCCGCACTTGCAGCACAGCGTCCTCATTCAGCAGCACCGGCGTCCACAGCTGCCCATGTTCCAGCATGTGCTCGGCGGTGAACGGCCCGATCGCGGTGCTGCCGTCGGCAGCGACTATATCGAGCGTCGCACCCGGCGGCAGTGCAAACCGCTTGAAGCCAAAATTCAGATGGGCTGCAGAATCCGCGCGAATCCGCAACTGCCACAGCAGGCTGCCGTCCGGCTCGGTTACCCAAAGGCCGTGACTTTCGGTGGTCAGGTCAACCGGGATCGAAACTGCGAAGCGCTTCGGCGCGCCAGTGTCGATGTCGCGCAGCAAGTCTTCGGCGCTCAACGCATCAAGATCCAGCCGCGGGAAGGCCCGCTGCGGAATCTTGCCCAGATCCTTGATCAAGTGAGCGTGCGGCGCATTGGGGGCGGTCGATTGGGCCTGCCCCGCCGAGGAAGACAGGGCGAAAACGATGCAGGCGGCGAAGGCGATTTGAGAGAGCTTGAACATGGCTCGAGCGAATCCTTCGAAAGTTGGGATGATCACGTCGGCACGACAGGGCCGTTCCGACGACCAGCGCATTCTCGCGGGACAGTCACGCATCTGTCATCCAAAAAATGCGCGACCCGTCACGTTTTGACCTGGCGAGCTCCGCGACAGCCTCGATCCTGATGCCAACAACGGATTACTCGTGGAATCGCCTCTTGCACCGACATCGACATCGGCTGCGATGTTGTGCGGTGACACTGCCAGATGTTCTGCCATCAACTAGCCGCAACAGTTTGGCTTTGCGGGTGCCAATCTTCACTCCGGGCAGCGTCGGCCGCCCGGAGCATGGATAGATCAGCTGCCCTCGAAGGAACCCAGGAAGATCGAATTACTGGCGGCGCTCACCGTCACTGTAGCGTTGTCGACACGCGGCACCACCAACGGATTCCCCGACAGGTCAGAGATAGCCGCACCGCTGATACGCAGCGTGAGAGTGCCACTGGTGAGCGGGGTTACCCGGACCAGCAGCACGGTGGGCGACTGCAGGCTGAAGCTGTTGATTACAACGGCGCTGGTTCCGGCGTTGCTGAAATCGCTGGCTTGCAGGGCATTGAGTCGGATCGCCTCATTGAATGTGATCGTGTAGTTCACCGCAATCCGCGCGGCGACCTGCCCGCCGGTTGTATCGTTGGCAAAGCTTGTCGCCAGCGGGGCGGTGGTGTCTGGCGCGATCACGTTGTAGAGCGTGTCATCTGAAAATGGCACCGGCACTGCGATGCCGGTTTGGTCGAGCACGACGGCGCTGGCGGGCAGACGCAGGCGCAGGGTGCCGAGTGTGGTCGGGGTCACTTGCAGCAGCAACTGGTTGGGCTGCGGTTGGGTGATCGCGCCGATGCTGATCGTGCTGGTGCCGGCGTTGTCAAAATCGACGCTGCTGACGCTGGCCAGACTCACCGGTTTGCTGAAAGTCACCGTGTAGGCAACCGCCGAATTCTGCGTCACGTCCGCGCCGGTGACCGGTGTGGTGATGCCGAACACGAACGGATTCGCATTGATCTGGATGGTGATGTTGCGCGTTGCCCCAATCGAGTTGCCGCCATCGCCGTCGCTGACCTGCGCGCGCAACGTACGCGGCAAGGTTCCGGCGATATCGCGGGTGCTGCGGAAGGTGACCTTGCGCAGCACCGCCTGTGCAGCAGCGGGCGTTGCGCTGGCATTGAACTGCACGCTCAACGGCACGGTGCCCACGCCACCCGCGAAGGTGCCGACCGTCACACCTCCTACGCTGACATTGGCGCCACTGATGCCTACCTGGCCCGCACCATTGCCTTGATTGCGGAGCTCCAGCCGGTCATTGGACTCACCGTTGTTGATCAAGGTCAGGATCAGCGCGCCGCCATCGAAATTGGCCGAGTCGGCATCGCTCACCACGGCGGCGCCGTCAACGATGATCGCCGGCCCATTGCTGGTGTAGCTCACGTTGCCGCCGCTCAAGGCCAGTACGGGTGCCGCGTTGCCACCGGTCACCGTGACGTCGGCATTGTTGATGTCGAAGAAGACATTGTTTGAGCAACGCACGCGGATGCGGCCGGCCGTGGTTGCTTGACTCGGTGCGGTGACGGAGTGGGTGCCGTCATTGGCGGTGGCGGTCGCGAGGTTGATCGGAAAGCTCACGCCGCGATCCAGCGAGAAGTCGACATCGACGTTGGCGCAGTTGATCGGCGCGGCAGTAGTGCCAGCTACGGCCCACGTGACGTCCTGGGCGCTGCCCGAGGCCCAACTGGTGGCGGTATTGGCCGCGGTCACCGCAAACGCGGCGCCGGTGTTGACCACCGTAACGGTGGTCGCTGACACGGCAGGCGAAGTGGTACCCGTCCACTGCAGGCCACCGCCACCGGCGCGGTTATCGCGCGCAGTGACGCGGAAGGTGAGCGTACGGTTGGTGGTCGGCAAAGCCTCGCCAATCGTCGGCGTGCCGCTCAGGATGTTCTCAAGGCGCGGGAACAGCCTGGTAGGCGAGGTGGTGGCATCAAATGAGCGAAACAGCGGCCCGGTGCCGTTGTCCAGCAGCACGGTGGCGGAATCTGTCGACGCCCCTAAGTCAAACTGCTCCCAGAGGTAAGTCAACGGGTCGCCATCGGGATCGGTGGCAGTGGCAGTCAGCATGAACGGGGTTTGCGCCGGGATAGTGGCGTTGGGAGTGGCGGTCAATACCGGCGTGCCATTGCCGGTGGAGGTCACCACGCCGCAGGTTGAGCCGCCACCCGTTTGTACAAAGGTCTGCAGCCGCTGCAGGCTGCCGACGTGGAAGAAAGGATCGGAGTTGCCTTGCAGATCCTGGCCCGGGCAGATGCCGGCGTAGGCCATGATGGTCGAGCCGCTGCCCACTTCGTAGGCGTCGCTTCCGCTGCGCTGGCCGCCGCAGCCCGATGTGCCAGCGGCGTTGAAGGTATGCGGGCCGTTCAGCTGGTGTCCCATCTCGTGAGCAACGTAATCGACCCAGAACGGATCGTTGTCCGGACTGCCAAGGCCGGTGACACCGCGCGCCTTGCTGCCGCTGCAAATCACGCCAAGCCCCGCTACTCCGCCACCGCCGGTTGAAAACACGTGGCCGAAGTCAAAATTGGGGTTGCCGATGATTGCACTTAGATTATTGATGTTCTGCGTCAGCATGGCGACGCCGTCTGTGTTGCTGTACGGATCGGTGCCGCCGTCGGTGTAGATGATCAAATCATTGTTCGGAACCAGCACCAGTCGCAGTCCCAGCTCGGTCTCGTAAATCTGATTGATCCGGTTGGTCGCTTTCACCACGCCGGCCAGGCCGCCCACCACGGTGCCACCGAAGGTCGCGGTGTACTCGCCGGTGGCAGCGATAGCGGTGCGATAGGTGCGCAGGGTCGGGCCGATGGCTTTCGGGGCTGCAGACTTCTGCCCAGCGGCGTAGTCATCGAAATCGCTGACGTGACCATTTCCACTTTGATTGGCTCCGCTTTGATTGCCCCCGCTTTGATTGACTCCGGCTTGCACGTCACAGCGGAACTCGGACGGTCGGTTGCCGCGCCCGCGCAGGAAACTCACGTAGTCATCGGATGCGATGCCACGCTCGATCATCTTGACGCCTTCGGTCGAGAACAGCATGGCGCTGAAGCCGCGCGGACCCAGTTCAAAACGTACTCGCGCTCCGCTGCCGTCTGCCGCCACGCCTTGGAACGTCTGAATCTCGGGATACTTGGCCGCGAGCTCAGGCGCCATCACCACTGAACGGCTGACCTCGAACAGCTGCAGTTCGTCGGAGGCCGCAGGCAGGGCCAGCGGCAGGCTGCCATCGCTGCCAGCCGGGGGCAGCAGGGACAAATGACGCTCGATGCCGGCTTCGTCAAGTGCCAGCCACCGCTCACTGCTGCTGATCGCTGCTTGTTGCGCGGGGCGGGTGGGCAACGGTGTCCAGAAGTCTCCGAGTTCGCGATTCTCCGCGGCCTGCGCGGGGAGCACCCCGATCACCATGGATGCGGCAAAAATTGCAGCCCAACCTGCTGGAAAACTCTTCATTAACGCGTCCGCCATCATCCTTACAAGCCGATCAGCATAGTCGTCAGTGCGTTCCCGAACAAACGTGCTCTGCCACCTCCGGGGCAACCGAGCAGCTGAACCGGGGGACGGCTCGCGTCCCACTCGGCATCCTGAGCGTTGTCAGGAAGGGGTCGGTAACGGAGGCCCAAGCGTTCGCGATCGCGCCGCGCAGAGCCTGATCAGCAATGGATGGCGGGCGAAGAGTCAGGGTCAGACATTACGAGTTGTCCGTCGATTCCGTCGCGCTGAACTCCAGCAGTTCAGCCCGGCTGCCATCCGGTAGCCGCCACTCAAAACTGTTCTCGATTTCATCCAATGCTTCGACTTGCGGGCACAGTCTCGCGACCTTGGCCTCCAGCGACTTGGCTGCACCCTCGACTGAGCGTTCGATCTCTTCGCCAAAGGCATTGGCGCGACGTTCGATGGTGGCGGCTGCATCTTCGTCGCCACTCATCGCGACCCGAATTGCTTGCGCGGCAAATTCGCCGGCTAGGGTGGGCACGATGCGCTCGACGGCGGCTTCAATGCGGCGCTCAAAGGCTTCGTTCTTGAGCGCGTCAGTAGAGTTGGCGGTGGCGACGGCGTGGTCGGCGTCGATCTTCAAGGCTTGCAGCTCGTCCAGCAATTCGGCGCGACGCTCGTCGCTGGAAAACTGGGTCACCACCGTGGCCAGGGCGACAAATGCGATATCGATACTGTCGCTAACGATCTGTTTGACCTGCGGCACCATGGCTCGCAGTTCCGACTGAAACTGGTCCACGCGCTGGCGATCCGCCGCAGTCAAGGCAATTGCTTGCCCATCAATGTGGATGGTGTTGCCGACAAACTCGATCCGTGCGGGGCCGGTGGTCGTTGAGGACTTGCGAGTGAAGCCGAGTCGATCTGCATCGACCTGCAAGCCATAGCGACTCTCAACGTGGCAACGCGCGTCGAGGTCAATGCTGGAGGCGGCTGCGGCCAAGGGAGACAACAGGCTGGTGGCGATCATGAAACAGAGCGACTGATGGATGGCGCGACGCATGGCGTGACTCCGACTTGTGATGTGCTGTGATAGTGAACCAGTACACCTTGACTTGGCATCGGCCTAAAGTCATGCCGCTTACGCGTGCTGATCCGACCAAGCCGGCTGCTAACCTGCGACTGGATCGAACGGAGCAGCCGCATGGCGGAGAGCCACGCATTTTTTGAGAGCCTAGCCATCGTCATTTGCGTGGCGGCGGTCACCTCGTACCTGTCAATCCGGCTGCGCCAGCCGCCGGTGTTGGGTTACCTGCTGGCGGGCCTCATCGTCGGCCCCCATGTCGGCCCGCAACTGATTTCGGACCCGCAAACCGTCGCCTCGCTGTCTGAGCTTGGCGTAATCCTGCTGATGTTTTTCCTCGGCTTGGGCTTCAGCCTGCGGCACTTGATCAAGGTCGGCCCGCGCGCCTTCGTCATCGCCTTTCTGGAAGTTGGCGTGATGATGTTTGCCGGCATGTCGATTGCGCACGGCTTCGGATTTTCCGGCTCGGAGTCCTTGTTTGTTGGCGGTGTGGTGGCGATCGCGTCGACCACGATCATCGCCAAAGTGTTCGAGGAACAGCAGATCGAACGCCCACTGCGCGAGCTGGTGCTCGGCATCTTGGTCGTCGAAGACTTGCTTGCTGTGTTGCTACTCACCGTCCTGTCCATGGTCGCGCAGAGTGGTGGTTTGAGCGTTGAGCAGCTCGGCCGCAGCGCGCTCGAACTGGCGATATTTTTGCTGGTTCTGGTGGTGGCTGGCATGTTCGCGGTGCCCAAGGCCATCGCCGCCGTGGTTCGCCTCAATCGCCCAGAGCTCACTCTGCTTGCCAGCGTCGGCATTTGTTTTGCCGCCGTGCTGATGGCGCAGCGGTTTGGCTATTCGGTTGCGCTGGGTGCATTTCTAGCGGGATCGCTGGTGGCCGAGTCGGGCGAGGAAAAGCGCATCGAACACTTGGTGCGGCCGCTGAAAGACTTGTTCGCCGCGGTGTTCTTTGTCGCCGTCGGCATGTCGATCGACCCACGTATCGTCGTCGCACATTGGCCGATGCTGTTGCTGCTGACCGCGACGGTCGTAGTCGTCAAACCGATGGCGGTCGCGGTGGGTAGTTTTGTCGGCGGCATTGGTGTTCGCCGCTCGGTGCGCGCCGGCATGATCATGGGTCAAATCGGCGAGTTCAGTTTCATCATCGCGGCGCTGGGGGTGAGCGTGGGCGCGGTGGATCCGTCGTTGTATCCGCTGGTGATTACGGTCTCGGCGTTCACTGTGCTGACCACGCCATGGATGGTGAAACTCTCCGAGCCTTTGGCGCGCGCGGTCGATCACCATTTACCCAAACCGCTGCAAACCTTGGTCGCCCTGTATGGCAGTTGGATCGACGATCTCACTCGCGCCAAAGAACGCGGCGCGCTGGGGCATGGCGCGCAGATTCGCCGCATCACCGCGCTGCTGTTGTTGGATGCAGCGCTGCTGTGCGCGGTCGTGATCGCCACTTCGTTGTTTGCGGAACGGCTGAATGCCTGGTTGGCCTTGCGCGTGAATTGGCTGGAAGGCGTTGGCAATAGCGTGGCGTGGATCGCCGCTTCGCTAGTGGCCGCGCCGTTGCTGTTGACCTCGGTGCGGCTGGCGCGTGCACTGGGCCGTCGACTCGCTAGGCTAGCGTTGCCCGCATTGGCCGATGGCGTCGACTTCGCTGCCGCACCGCGTCGGGCCATGACCTTAACCTTGGAAATAGCCATCGTCATCGGCATCGCCGTGCCGTGTTTGTTGATTACCGCCCCATTCCTTCCGCCACTTGGCGCGGTCGCGGTGTTGGCTTTGATCGTGCTCGCGCTCGGGGTGGCGCTGTGGCGCAGTGCCACCAATCTGCAAGGTCACGTGCAAGCGGGCTCGTTGGCCATTCTTGACGCCTTGGGCAAGCGTTCTCCAGGCGCGGGCGCGGGCAGTAACGCGTTGGCGTTGGAACAAGTACGCGAGCTGCTGCCCGGCCTCGGCGATCTGCACCCGCTGCCCATCAGCGCCGATTCCGCTGCCTTCGGCCTGAGCTTGGGCGAGTTGGACTTACGCGCCAACACCGGCGCCACCGTGTTGGCGCTGCGTCGCAGCGACGAACTCATCAACGCACCCGGTGCGGATACGCGCTTGCTGGATGGCGATGTCATTGTGCTGGCCGGGTCCAAGCACGCAGTCAGCGAGGCGGTCGAGTTTCTGGCGCAGGAGGGATTGCGATTGCGAGCGCGGGCTGGGGACGGTTGAGGTGTGATGGGTGATGTGTCAAGCACGAAGACCTTTGCCGCAGCCATTGCGGCTTTGGGTCTGCGGCACACTTCTCCCACCCTCGATAGAGCTTGGGATGCTGAAACCCAACACAACACCCCAGTCCATCGCTTAGGCGTCCATCACCCGCAACCCACTCCGCCGCCGTCGATCTACCTGCAGCTCCAACACATCGGGCCGCGAGTAGTGCCCAAATGGATCAAAGTTCTGCCTCTCGCCACGCACCTGTGCGTGATCGAGTTCAGCCATCAGCAAGCGGTCTTCCGCCACTGCGGGTTCGATGATCCAAGCACCGTCTGGGCCAGCGATGCAGGAGCCGCCATTCGCCAGCACCGCTGGCAGACACTCGCGTAGGGTCGCGAATTCTGGGAGTTGCGGCGATAGCTCGTCTCGATGCAGCAATGAGCTGATCGAGAGCGCGAAGCTGCGTCCTTCGCGGGCGATGAAGGGGGTGATGACTTCGGTATTGCGACGACTACCCGGCCAGCTGGCGATGTGCAAATCCTCGCCTTGTGCGTACAGAGCGCTGCGCGCCAAGGGCATCCAGTTCTCCCAGCAATTCAGGCTGCCCAAACGGAAGCGGCCGATGTCGAAACAGCGCAGACCGTGGCCATCGCCAGCGGTCCAGGCGAGGCGCTCTTCATGGGTGGGCATCAGCTTGCGATGCACGTTGCGCAGGCCGCCTTCACTGTCAATCGTTACCATCGACGCAAACACGCTGCATCCGCGCGCGCGACTGCGTTCGATGCATCCCAGCACTACCCAGATGTGGTGCTCGGCGGCGCTGGCACGAATGCGGTCCAGGTCACCGCCGTCGATATCGACGGCTTGTTCGACGTAGTGTGCGTAAAGGGTCTTTTGCACGACTGATTCAAAGCGTGCGCCATCGGTGTGTTCCAGCCAAAACGGATAGCCGGGCAGAAAGCCCTCGCTGAAGGTGACCAAGTGCGCGCCTTCGCTGGCGGCGCGGGCGATCCACTGCAGCATCTTGTCCAGCGTAGCGGTGCGATTGAGCCAAATAGGCGAGGTCTGGGCGAGGGCGACGGTGAGACGATCCGTGGCATTTGGCATGGTGGACTCGGGCCTTTGGGGTTGGCGAATGGACAGCGCGACGCGCAACATTGCCGGCGCTTGGTTGGCGCTGCAAATTCATGATGCAGCATCGTCGCTGCGTCCGGCACTGGAGTCGCGATATGTCCATGAGTCCGATTGCGCTCGACGATTGGCACAGGCTTGCCAAGTACTTCGACTTCCGCGGCGCGCGTATCGCCTGTTGGACCGCAGGCATGGGCAAGCCGCTGCTGCTGATACACGGCTTCCCGACGGCGGCCTGGGATTGGTCATGGGTGTGGGAACGCTTGGCCGCGCAACGTCGCTTGATCGCTTGCGACATGCTCGGCTTTGGCTTTTCGGACAAGCCGAAGGCGGATTACTCGCTGCTGCATCAGGCCGATCTGCAAACCGCCTTGCTGCAGCACTTCGATGTGCAGCGCTGCGATGCGCTGGTGCACGACTATGGCGTGTCGGTAGGACAGGAATTGCTGGCACGGCAGCGCCAAGCGTCGCTTCCCTTCAACATCGACCGCATGTGTTTCTTGAATGGCGGCATGTTTCCCAGCCAGCATCGACCGCGCTTGATTCAACGGCTGGGCGCCAGTCCGCTCGGTCCGCTGGTGAGCGCGCTGATGACCAAGCGCACCTTCAGCCGTTCGTTCGCGGCTGTGTTTGGATCAGAAACGCAACCCAGCGCGGACGAGTTGCAGGCCTTTTGGCAGCTGATCGCATTCAACAACGGCCACCGTCTCACCCACAAACTACTGGCTTATATGGGCGAGCGGGTGGTTCACCAGCAGCGCTGGGTGGGTGCCCTGCAAGCCGCTTCAATTCCACTCAAGCACATCAATGGCGGTGCCGATCCGGTGTCGGGAGAGCACGTCTATCGCCACTGGTGCGAGCAATTGTCAACCAGTGAGGCTGTGTTGCTACCGACCATCGGCCACTACCCGCAATGCGAAGCGCCGACGCGGGTGGTGGATGAAGTGTTGGCATTTATTGGCGATGGCTAACTTCGCGAATATTCGACGCGCTTTCTGCATCCACTTCCGGTCAGTGTCAGCTTGGAGCCGTGCGCGAGCTAGCTTGGTCGCCAATCCCAGCTTGACCGCCCGGCGTCGCCACCAATGCCGGACGTGTCTCGTACGAATGCACCGGCCATCAAACTTGGAGACCATGATGCGAGTGTCGAATTGGATCTTGATGGGAGCGACGGTGATGGCGAGTTCGTCGATCTTGGCTTCCTCCTCCGCAGCGACGGCGACGGCGACGGCCGAGACAGTAGCCTGCAGTGCACGCAGCGGCTCGCAGGTGATGCCCTTGGTCGAGCTTTACACCTCGGAAGGTTGCAGCAGTTGCCCGCCAGCAGATCGCTGGCTATCACGCGTCTATGCAATGCACGAGGCCAACTTTCTCGCCTTCCATGTCGACTATTGGGATAGCCTCGGCTGGGCTGATCGGTTTGCGCAGCCTGCGTATTCACAGCGGCAACGGCAGCGCGTTAATGCCGCTGGTGAGCGTACGGTGTACACGCCGCAGGTGATGCTGGGCCAGCAGATTCAGGTGAATTGGCGCGATGCGGCGGAATTCTCGCGCCTGCTCGCCAGCCAGCGAGGGCAAGCCATGACGACCTTGAGCTTGCAGGTTGAATCCACAGCTGTCGGTGCGAAGGTCACCCTCGAAGCTCGACCTTCGTCGCTGTCCGCAGACGCGTCGGCTGAGGTCTGGTTGGCCCAGTATTCCGACGCCCAAGTCACCCGCGTCGAGCGCGGTGAGAATGGCGGTGAGACCCTGCAACATGATCGGGTGGTTGTTCAGCTATGGGGGCCGTGGCGCTTGGGTGGTGATCCAATCATCCAGACTCTGCGCCTGCAACAAGCTTTTTCTGCAGGCGGCTTGACCGCGTTTGCGCAAGATGCGCATGGTCGGGTGTGGCAATCATTGAGCTTGACCGGCGCGGATTGCGCGGGTGCACGCTGATAAAGAATTACTGCCGCATCGGTAGAGCCGAGCTTGCTCCGCTGCGGTTGCGCAAGCCTCGCATCAAGAGCAGCCGAGCAAGCTCGGCTCTACAAGAGACCCTCTCAGGGCGAGCGCGTACTTCGGCAGTCAGGGTCAGACTCAAGTTCCAAACAAACGGAGATCGGCGTTCGTCACGAAACCCATTCCTCGGCGGCTCAACCGTTCGTTCTGGCGATCGGCCGCCCGCAATCGCTCACTCAAGCGTTTCAAAGTACCTCCCAGTCAACCTCGCTACCGCCGCGACCATCGCTGCGCACGGCGAGCACGAGCTTTTGCTGTGGCGATTCGAACTCAACTGTTTCCGCTTGCGCATTTGCCGCGAGTACGCGGGCGCTGTAGCCGGCAGCGGTCAGTTGCTGGGTGTAGAAGGCGGTCACTTCCGCATGCGCGGCCGCGCCGGCCCAAGAGACGCGCAGGACATTCTCCTCACGGCTGAAGCCAGTGCGGACGAAACCTGGCAAGCGCGCAATGCCGGGTGGGTCTTCACCGCTTACGTCAGTGCTCGGGCGCGCCGAACCAAGGAATGTCGAGACCGCCTTCTCGGCGCTGGCGCGGCTCTGCTGGGTGAGTTGGCGCAAGCCTTCAGCCGCCGCAGGCACGGCACCACCCACCAATTCCTGCTGCAAAGCCTCGGCGGATGCGGGAACCGCTGCGCGCAGGCGCTCGACTTCGCCCTGCACGCGCTGTTGTGCTTCGATTTGTAACGCGCCAAGTGCCGTTTCCGCATTCGGTAACTCGCGCGCCAGCTGTTTGACTTCAGCTGGCAACGCTGACTGTAACGCCTCGCGTCCCTGCCCCAACCAAGCACTGCCCGCTTGCCACGCGCCACCGAACAGCGATATCGCCAACCACAGCAACAACGCCGGCACGATGAGCATGGCCAGCCCGCAAGCGATCCATATCCAACGCGGCAGCCGGCGCAGGCGCAGCCACACGTATTCCATGGTGCCCATGCTGTTCATGTTCATATCGAGTCCTCCTCATTGCGTCTGCGTAACCGCAACATCCCGCGGGCGGCCATCTGTGACGCTCGCTGCGCGGTCGCGCGCTGCAACTGGCGCATGCGCTCTAATCGTCGAGTGACTGACCCGGCAGCGCGCTCCACAGCGCGTGAAACCGCGAGGTACAGGTCCGGTTGCACGTCCGCGATCACCACCTCGCTGCTGTCCGCCAGCTTCACCTGCAGCTGGCAGCGCTTGTCGATGCCACCGCGCTGGCCGTTGATATCGGACAAGCGCACGGATACGCGACGGACGCGGTTATCCAAATGGTCGAATGCGAATCGCAGCTGGCGCTGCAGGTGCGACTCAATGGCGGTGGTCATCGCGAAACCGCGGGCGTGTACGTTGATCTGCATGACAGCGACCTCCTAGGGCTGGGTCCGGCCAGATTGGACTTGCTGGGTGTTCGAGAAAAGCAGTAAGTTCTATGGGGTGACTGCGGTTTTCTCGAAGGAAGTTCCCATGCGACGCTCGCTCAACTACAAACACTTGCACTACTTCTGGGCGGTCGTGCGCGCCGGTGGAGTGACGCGTGCGGCGGAGAAACTCCATCTCACACCGCAGACCTTGAGTGGGCAGCTCAAGCAGTTGGAGGGCAGCGTTGGCGTGGCTCTGTTCACACCGGTGGGCAAACGACTGGAGTTGACTGAGGCCGGACGTGTCGCCTATTCGTATGCCGACGAGATGTTCTCGCTGGCGGCAGAACTGGGCGATGCGCTGACCGCACTGCCGGCCGGACGCGAGCAAAGTTTTCGAGTCGGCGTGGCCGATGCGGTGCCAAAGTCCGTGGCGCACCGACTGATTGCCCCCGCGCAAAAGCTGGCCGTCCCGATCCGTCTGATTTGCCGCGAGGGCAAGCTGGAGAACCTGCTGGCGGAGTTGGCTCTGCACCGACTCGACTGCGTCCTCTCAATCCGCCCGGCACCGGCCGGCTTGAGCTTGCGTAGCTACAGCCACAAGCTAGGCAGCAGCGCAATTGGGCTGTACGCGCCGCGGTCGCTGCCACTACCCGACAAGCCCTTTCCACAGTGCCTGCACGGTCAGCCGTTATTGCTGCCGAGTGAGGATTCTCCAGTGCGCGCGCAGCTCATGGATTGGTTCGAGCAACAGCGCGTGGTGCCGCATGTGGTGGGGGAGTTCGACGACAGCGCGCTGATGAAAACCTTTGCGCGCGCAGGTGCCGGCGCCTTCCCCGCCCCCATCGCGATTCGCGGCGAGATCGACCATGCCTACAACGCACTGCTGCTGGGCCCAGTCGGGGCAATTGAAGAGAGCTACTTCGGCATTTCTACCGAACGCCGCGTCAGCCACTCCGGCGTGCGCGCCATGATCGAGGCGGCTGCAAGCGCGCTTGCGAATCCATGACCATTCGAAATTCTCGAAGATAAGCCGCAGTTAATTCATCTTTTCCGCGACAGGCAGCAGCCTCATGCTGCGCCTCTCGACGGGCCCCTCTGGCAGCGCGGTGCTGCGATGTCGTCGTACTCACAACGCCCTCGGAGGGGCTTATATGGACACCATCTCGCAGTTGCTCGCGCAGGATTTTCTCGGCCAAGACGTTTGGGTCTGGCTGCTGTTTTTGGCCATCGTCGTGGCCCTACTGGTATTCGATCTCGGCGTGCTCAACAAGAAGGACCACGAGATCGAGGTCAAGGAAAGCCTGTGGCTCTCAGCCGGCTACATCGCCGTGGCAACCGCTTTCGGTGCGTGGGTCTGGTGGTATCTGGGTGCCAACAGCGGGATGGAATACTTCACTGGCTTTTTGATCGAGAAGTCGCTGGCGCTCGACAACGTGTTCGTCATCGCCCTGATCTTTAGCTACTTCGCCGTCCCGCGCATCTACCAGCATCGCGTGCTGTTCTGGGGAATCATCGGCGTCATCGTCCTGCGCGCGATCATGATCGGGCTGGGTGCCACCTTGGTCAGCCAGTTCAGCTGGGTTCTCTATCTGTTCGGTGCTTTCCTCATCATCACCGGCATCAAGATGCTGTGGATGATCGACAACATGCCCGACATCGGCAACAACCCGCTGTTAAAGCTGATGCGGCGGAACATGCGGGTCACCGACCAAGTGCATGGCAACCAGTTTTTCGTCCGCCTGCCGGCGAGCAATGCCCCCAATGCAAAAACCGTGTGGTGGGCCACGCCGCTGTTCTTTGCGCTGGTCTTGGTCGAAGTGGCCGACGTCATCTTCGCGGTCGATTCGGTGCCGGCAATCTTAGCGATCACCACCGACCCTTTCATTATCTACACCTCCAACATCTTCGCCATCCTCGGCCTGCGCGCGCTGTACTTTGCGCTGGCGGCGGTCATTCACCGCTTCAAGTACCTGAAATACGCGCTCGCGGGCATCTTGGTCTTCATCGGTTGCAAGATTTTCTACAACCAGATCTACGGCAAGCTGGATCCCTCGATTTCGTTGTCGGTGACCTTCGGCATGCTGGCGATTGGTATTGCGTTTTCGCTGTACAAGACCCGCAGTGAAGGTGCTTCGAAGGCATCCTAACCGTGTTGACCGACTCTCGCCGACAGACCGGCGAGAGTCACCTCGGTACGACGGGCCGAATAGGGCGGGCCTTGGCCCGCCGATCCAAGGCGACTCATGTT
>JANNWF010000605.1:0-5157 GCA_031408455.1 Pseudoxanthomonas sp.
CTGGCTGCGCCTTGATCGGTGGCGAGACCGCCGAGATGCCCGACATGTATCCGCCGGGCGAATACGACTTGGCCGGATTTTGTGTCGGCGCGGTCGAGAAAGCCAACTTGCTGGATGGTCGCTTAGTTGCTGCCGGCGATGTACTGATCGGCATTGCGTCCAGTGGTCCACATGCAAATGGCTATTCGCTGATTCGGCGCATTCTGGAGCGCGCGGGGGGCCCACTTGATTTGGATCTCGGCGGCGTCAGCCTGGCAGATGCGCTGATGGCTCCGACTCAGTTGTACGTCAAACCCATCCTCGATCTGCTGGCCAAGCATCCCATCCATGCGATGGCCCACATCACCGGCGGCGGCTTGTCGGAGAACATCATTCGCGTGGTGCCGGAAGGTTTGGGGTTGAGCGTCGTCGCCAGCAGTTGGTCACTGCCCCCCGTTTTCGAATGGCTGCAACGCGAAGGCGGCGTGGTGAATAGCGAAATGTGGCGCACCTTCAATTGCGGGATTGGCTTCGTATTGATCGTTGCTGCCGATGCGTGCGCGGCGGTTGAAGCTGGCCTTGATGGGCATCAGTTGCCGCATTGGCGGATTGGCGAAGTGGTCACGGCGGGTGGTGGCGAACGCGTGCATATTGGTTGAGCGTCTCGCGCCGACTGCGTTCAGCCCGGCCGCTAGATACGTGAACCAACTTCAAGCTATCCGTGTTGCCCCAACACTCGTCATTCCCGCGCAGGCGGGGATCCAGTGCTCCGCGAGGTATCGCAAACCCTTCACCGCGCTGGATTCCCGACTGCGCGGGAATGACGGTGAGGTTGATTTGGTTTTGCATCGGAACTGGGACTGGCAGCTGTGTCGGTAAGTGCTGCCCCCTTGATGCTGCGCGTCGCCGTGCTTGCGTCGGGTGTCGGCAGCAATTTTGCTGCCTTGCTCGATGCCTCTCGTACAAGGCGCTTGCCAATCGCCGTGGTTGGCGTTTTTTCGGATCGACCATCAGCGCCGGTGTTGACCCGCGCGCGCGCCGCTGGCGTCCTAGCATACGCGTTGCCACCACGTGACTATGCGAGTCGCGATGCCCACGAAGCGGCACTGTTCGCCGCCGTCGATGCGGTTCAGCCAGACCTCATCGTGTGTGCCGGCTATATGCGCATCTTCGGCAGCGCGGCGCTGCTTGGACGCTCGCAGAAAATGCTCAATATCCATCCCTCCTTGCTGCCACGGCATCGCGGCCTCAACACGCATCAACGCGTGCTGGATGAGGGCGATACCGAGCACGGTGCCAGCGTGCACTTCGTGACCGCGGAACTCGATGGCGGGCCGGTGATTGCGCAGGCTCTGGTGGAAGTGCGTGCCGGCGATGACGCCGAAACGCTGGCAGCACGCGTGCGCCAGCGTGAACATCCGTTGCTCTGCGCGACGGTCGGCTTGTTTGCGCAGCGACGACTGGCCTTGCGCGACGGCGTGGCCGAGTTGGACGGAAACCATTTGCAGGTTCCGCTGCTGCTGGATCAGCAAGACGAACTAACGGGCGGAAAGCAATGAGTCAGCATGCGTTGGACCGGTCGCTACGCAGCATCGCCATGGTGTTGCTGATGGCTGTGGTGCCACCCGCCGCGGCCAGCGAATTGCGCGCGTTTTCGGCCACTTACGACGTCTACATCGATGGCAAGGCCCAAGGCCGCAGCGATATGCGCCTGGTCGAAGAATCGCCCGGTCATTGGCTGCACACGGTTGAAGCCAAGGGCACCAGCGGACTGGCCAGACTGTCAGGGTTTGCAGCCACCCAGACCACCCGCTTTCAGATGCTGGATGGACGCCCGCGCCTGCTCAGTGCGCAATCGAAAAGTGAAGTGCTGATTCGCAGCCGCGAAGTGAATACTGAGTTCGATTGGGAAGCCGGTGTGGCCCGCTGGGAAGGCGATCTCAAGGAGCATGAACGCGCACCCACGCCGCTTGCAGACCGTGTAGTCAACGCGGGACTTCTCAATGTCTTGCTGGCCATCGACAGTGCCACCGCGCCGGCCGCGAGTCGATTGGAGTATCGGCTTTACGAGCGCGGCAGCGCCGAAGCCGTCGACTATACGGTCGGCACCGTGGCAAAAACAAAGGTACCCGCAGGCACTTACGACACCGTTCGATTGCGTGGTGAGCGACCGGCCAAAAAGCGCGTCATCACTGCGTGGTACGCCGCCACTCTGCCGCCGACGCCAGTGCGCTTGCGCCAGGTTGAGGAAGGCAAGCCAAGTTACGAATTAAAACTGGTGTCTTTGACTCTTTAGCCGTCTTGGAGCCTCTCTCCGCTCGGGGTGATGCGGGTTGGGCAGACGGCTCCTGATCCGGCGGGACTCAGTTCGGCAACCGCCGAATCCGCGCACCCAAAGAGCTGAGCTTCTCTTCGATGTTTTCGTAGCCGCGATCAATGTGATAGATGCGGTCGACCAAGGTATCGCCGCGAGCGACCAGGCCGGCCAGCACCAAACTGGCCGATGCGCGTAGATCGGTTGCCATCACAGGGGCGGCACTCAGGTGATCGACGCCGCGGATGATGGCGGACTTGCCTTCCACACGAATGTCGGCGCCCAGACGCTGCAACTCCTGCACATGCATGAAGCGGTTCTCGAACACCGTTTCGGTAACGATGCCAACGCCCTCGGCCACCGCGTTCATTGCCACAAACTGCGCCTGCATGTCGGTGGGAAAGGCGGGATAGGGTGCGGTGGTGAGGTTGACCGCCAGCGGCCGTTTGCCGCGCATGTCGACCTCAATGGTGTCGACCGTGGTGTTGACGTGCGCGCCAGCCTCTTCCAACTTGGCGAGCACGGCATCCAGCGTGTCGGCGCGGGCGCGCTTGGCCAGCACGCGGCCGCCAGTCATCGCGGCGGCGACCAGAAAGGTGCCGGTTTCGATACGATCAGGCAGCACGTCGTAACGGCAGCCATTCAATCGTTCCACGCCGTCAATCACCAGCGTCGCCGTCCCTGCACCGCCGATCCTCGCGCCCATCGCGTTCAAGCAATTGGCCAGATCGACGACTTCGGGTTCCTGCGCTGCATTTTCGATAATCGTGGTGCCGCTAGCCAGGGTCGCGGCCATCATGATGTTCTCGGTGCCAGTGACGGTGACCAGATCCATCACGATGCGGGTACCGCGCAGGCGCTTGCAACGGGCGCGGATGTAGCCGCCTTCCACGCTGATATCCGCACCCAGCGCAGCCAAGCCGCGAATGTGCTGATCGACGGGACGCGAGCCAATCGCGCAACCACCGGGCAAGGACACTTCAGCCTGACCAAAACGCGCCAGCAGCGGGCCTAGCACCAAGATCGACGCGCGCATGGTTTTCACCAAGTCGTAAGGCGCGTAATAGCGATCCGCCGGCCGCGAGTCCAGATGAATACGCATGCGGTCATCGATGGCGAGATCGACGCCCATTTGGCCGAGCAGCTCCATCGTGGTGGTGACATCGTGCAGATGCGGCACGTTGCCGATGTCCATCGGGCCGTCAGCCAGCAACCCGGCCGCAAGGATGGGCAGCACCGCGTTTTTGGCGCCCGAGATAATGATGTCGCCGTTGATCGGCTCGCCACCGGTGATCAGGATGCCGGCCATCAGCGAGCGCCTCGCGCTTCATTGGGCCTGGCTTCATTGGGGGTGAGGGTTTTCAAGGAAAGCGCGTGAATCTCGCCGCCCATGCGCTCGCCCAAGGTGGCGTAAACCAAGCGGTGACGCGCCAATGGCAATTTGCCAGTAAACGATGGGCTGACTACGACGGCTTCGAAATGCACGCCGTCATCGCCTTGCACATTAACCTCGGCGTCCGGCAGACCGGCTTGTATCAACTGGCGCAACGACTGTGCATCCATGGATGGGGCTCTTTGATTGGAGTGAAGGCGCGGACCAAGCCGACTGCATCTGATCAGGCATTGCAGCCAATCAGGCATGCGCTGGTCGGGCTGCCACGCACGCTCGACTGGGCGGCGCTGGCACTGCGCTAGAATGGTGCGCTAAGTGTAGCGCGAGGCGTTGGAACCGGCACTCGCCGTCGCGCGCTCGCCTGTGTGCTTCACTCTAGCCAGTCATTTGAGCAAGTCCTTCGAGCAAGTCTTTGGTTAACTACCCAGCGGAAATTGAAAGTCATTGCATGAATGCCCTCCTGCATCCTTTGCGTCCGCCCGCTCCGTCGCGTCTTGAATCCGATGCGGTGCTGATCGACAGCGGCCAGCGCGTGCTCGATATTGAGACTCGCGCGATGCTGGACCTGCGTCCACGCATCAATGGCGACTTCGCCGCTGCCTGCCGGCTGATGCTTGGCTGCCGAGGCCGTGTGGTTGCCATCGGCATGGGCAAGTCCGGTCATATCGCACGCAAAGTCGCCGCGACCATGGCATCGACCGGCACGCCTGCCATTTATGTGCATCCGGCTGAGGCCAGCCACGGCGACCTTGGCATGATTACCGACGGTGACGTGGTGTTGGCGATGTCCAACTCGGGCGAAACCGATGAGGTGCTGACGATCGTGCCGTCGATTCGGCGTCAGGGAAACCCGGTAATCGCGATGACCGGTCGGCCGCAGTCGACTTTGGCGCGCCTCGCTGACGTGCATCTGGATGTGAGCGTGGCCGAAGAAGCCTGTCCGCTCGGACTCGCACCCACCTCCAGCACGACTGTTGCCTTGGTCATGGGCGACGCTCTGGCGGTCGCGTTGTTGGAAGCGCGGGGATTCACCGCGGAGGACTTCGCCCGCTCGCACCCCGCCGGCAGCTTGGGACGCCGTTTGCTGCTGCACATTAGCGACATCATGCACACCGGCGATGCGGTCCCCCGAGTCATCGCTGAGGCCAGCTTGAGCGATGCCGTGGTCGAGATGAGTCGCAAGCGTTTGGGCATGACGGCGGTAGTCGATAGCGAGGATCGCTTGCTTGGCGTGTTCACCGACGGCGATCTGCGTCGCGCCTTGGACGACGTCCGCTTTGATCCGCGCAGCACGCCGGTGCTTGGCGCGATGACACCCTCGCCAAAGACCATTCGCGGCGAACGCTTGGCGGTGGAAGCGGCGCGCTTGATGGAAGAACACAAAATCAACGCCTTGATCGTGGTCGACGCCGAACACCGCGTGGTCGGCGCGCTGAATATTCACGATCTGCTGCGCGCGCGCGTGGTCTGA